>NZ_JAACKB010000378.1 GCF_010892395.1 Sulfurovum sp. bin170 | reverse complement strand
TAAGTTTTTATTACTCAAGTTTTTATTTAATCTAAAACTATTTAATCTAAGGAGATAATGATGGCAAAAAAAGTAACTGAAAAGTTCAAGATGATGATTCCTGCAGCAAAAGCCAATCCATCACCACCAGTAGGACCTGCACTTGGTCAACGGGGTGTGAATATTATGGAATTTTGTAAAGCATTTAACGAGAGAACAAAAGATAAGGCAGGGTTCAAAATTCCTGTTGAAGTGACTGTTTATGCAGATAGAAGTTTTACATTTGAGACTAAGCAACCACCTGCATCAGAGCTTATCTTGAAAGCAGCAAACTTAAAAAGTGGTTCAGATAATCCACTTAAAAATAAAGTAGGAAGTCTGACTACTGCTCAAATTGATGAGATTGTAGCGCAGAAAATTGCTGATTTAAATACAGATGATAAAGCAATGGCAGCAAAAATCATAATGGGTACTTGTAGAAGTATGGGTGTAGAGGTTACTGCGTAGGTTCGATGAAATCGAACAATACAAATAATTTGTGTTTATAATTTTTATGGTCGGTGTTACCGACCCTACACCACAGAATAGTGGGAGATTTATTGATAATATATCGTGGAGAGATAGATGGCAAAAAAAGTAAGTAAAAAAAGAGCAGCGCTCTTAGAAAAAATAGATAGTGAAAAAAAATACTCTGTAGCAGATGCAGTGGCACTGCTTCCAAAATTAAAATCAGCAAAGTTTGATGAGACTGTTGAGATAGCATTAAACCTAAATCTTGACCCACGACATGCTGACCAGATGGTTAGAGGTTCGGTAATTTTACCAAATGGTACAGGTAAAGTTGTAAGAGTTGCTGTATTTGCAAAAGATGATAAAGCTGATGAGGCAAAAGCAGCAGGTGCTGATATTGTTGGAACAGATGATTTAATTGCTCAGATTAAAGAGGGTATTATTAACTTTGATACTGTAATTGCAACACCTAATATGATGGGACAACTTGGTAAAGTAGCTAGAATCTTGGGACCAAAAGGTCTTATGCCTAACCCTAAGACAGGTACTGTGACTATGGATGTAACAAAAGCTGTTACAGAGGCAAAAGGTGGAAAAGTTAACTTTAGAGTTGATAAAAAAGGTAATATCCATGCAGGTATTGGTAAAGTGAGTTTTGGTGCAGAGAAGATTGCTGAGAATTTTATAACTTTTATGCAGATTATTAACAAATCAAAACCAGCCGCAGCAAAAGGTAGATATATTCTTAATGGAGCATTGTCTTTGACTATGAGTCCAGCTGTTACTATGGATACGGCAGAACTTTTGGATATAAAAGCGTAGGGGTAGACCCATGTGTCTATCTTTTAGATATAAAAATGTAGGGGTAGACCGATGTGTCTACCCTCTGTTTGGATAGATAAAAGAGCCTAAAGCTTAGAGCATTTGAAGTGGAGGGCAGAGACTTTGCTCTGCCCCTACAACAAATGTTTTTTCCTTTATGCTTAGCATATATAATCTTAGACTAAAGATAATAGGGGCGAGAGCTTAATTAGTTCTCTTGAAAGAGAGAGCAGATTGTGAAAACAATACCCTTTTAGAGGTCGGAAGGAGAAAAAATGACTAGAACAGAAAAAGAAGCTATTGTAAATGAACTATCAACTGCATTTGCAGAACAGGGTGCTGTAATCGTATGTGATTACAAAGGTATGACTGTTGAGGCGTTAGAGGGTGTAAGAGCATTAGCTAGAGAAAATGCCGTACAGGTACGAGTTATAAAAAACACTTTAGCAGGAATTGCACTTAAAAATGCAGGATGTGAAGAGATGGAGCTTGTAAATACAAATGTTTTTATTTGGGGTGAAGATCAGATTGCTACTTGTAAAGTGGCTGATAAATCTGCTGAAGCCAACAAAGATAACTTCTCAATCAAATCTGGGGTAATAGAGTCAAAAGTTGCTGATATTAATACAATTAATGCGATGGCTAAACTTCCAGGTAGAGATGAACTTCTCGGTATGTTACTTAATGTTTGGAATGCACCAGTGCGGAACTTTACAATTGGTATGAGTGCATTAGCTGAGAAACTAGAAGAAGAGGCGTAGGGTGGTGCTTTTGAGCATCGCCAAATTCTCGTATGCATTCCCACCGAGGACGGATGGGAACGAGAAAGAAAACTAGAAAAACTTCTAGGAAACGATGGCTTTAGCCTCGTCTCTTTCGGGGCTGAAGCCTCCGATTCCAAGAAGTCCGATATGAATAAAATGAAACGATAATAAGGAAAAAAAATGGCAACAACAAAAGAAGATGTATTAGAGTTTATCTCAAACATGTCAGTATTAGAGCTCTCAGAGCTAGTAAAAGAGTTTGAAGAGAAATTTGGTGTATCTGCACAAGCTACAGTAGTAGCAGGTGGTGCAGTAGCAGAAGAGGTTGAAGAGCAGACAGAGTTTGATGTAGTTCTTACAGGTGCAGGTGCTAAGAAAATTGCTGCTATTAAAGTAGTAAGAAAAATCACTGGGCTTGGTCTTAAAGAGGCAAAATCAGCAGTTGAAAATGTTCCAACTACTCTTAAAGAGGCTGCCTCTAAAGATGAAGCAGAAGCAATTAAAAAAGAGATTGAAGAAGCTGGTGCTGAGTGCGAACTTAAGTAATTAGAGACTAATTTGTTTACTCTGTAGGGTGGTGCATTTATGCCCACCATCTGTTTTGGTGGGCTTTCAAAGCACCACCCTACGAGATTCAACAGGATATAGTGACAAGCTATTGTGCAATAGTTTTTTTGTATATCTACGAAAGGTAAAATACCTAATATACATTCCATCAATAACATAAACATAATATTAAAATGAGGTTTGCCCATGTTAAACTCTTTACACTCTGGAAATCGACTTAGAGTCGATTTTTCAAAAACTCCTCGACAAATTGCTGTTCCCAACCTACTTCAACTACAACAGAAATCATATGATGATTTTCTAATGATTGATGCGAAAAATAGAACTGAATCAACCATTGAAAAGGTATTTCGTTCAGTTTTCCCACTAAATGACCAACAAAATAGACTTACTCTGGAGTATAAAGGTTCTACTATAGTACAACCTAGATATACGATTAGAGAGTGTATGGAGAGAGGTCTTACCTACTCTGTATCACTTAAGATGAATATCTCTCTGACTATCTGGAATAGAGATGAAAAAACAGGAGAGAAGCTTGACCCAAAAGAGATTAAAGAACAGGCTGTTTTTGTAAGAGATATTCCACTTATGACGGACAGAACATCATTTATCATCAATGGTGTTGAGAGAGTTGTTGTAAACCAACTTCACCGTTCTCCTGGTGTTATATTTAAAGAAGAAGAGGCAGCAACTGTTGTCAATAAACTTATCTACTCTGCACAGATTATTCCAGATCGTGGTTCATGGCTCTACTTTGAGTATGATGCAAAAGATATTTTGTATGCTAGAATCAACAAGAGAAGAAAGATTCCTGTAACTATTCTCTTTAGAGCATTGGATTATTCCAAAGAGGATATTATGAAGCTCTTTTATGATAACAAAGAGGTTTTTGTAAGAGATAACAGATTTGCAACGAAATTCTCTGTAGAGGACTTTGCTGGTCGGGCTCCTTATGAAGTTCGTGATCTTGATGGTAATATTGTTGTGGCAGCTGCAAAAAGATTAACAAAGAAAAAAGCTCAAAAGTTAATTGATGATGGTTTGAAGTGGGTAGAGTATCCATTGGAGATTCTTATAGATAGACACTTAGCAACTCCAATTATAGACAATGAAAGTGGAGAGATTATTTATGATGTGGTAGCCTCTCTTGATGAGATGAAACTCAAAAAGATTATTGATGCAGGTATTGAGAGCTTTACTATTGCAGATGATTTGGCAGAGGGGGCTGATGATTCCATTATTAAGTCGTTTATTGTAGATCATGAGTCGCTTAGACTGCTTAAGCAGACAGAAGAGATAGAAGATGAAAATCAACTAGCAGCTATTCGTATCTATAAGGTAATGAGACCAGGGGAACCTGTAACAGCAGAGGCTGCGAAAAATTTCCTCCGTCAACTCTTCTTTGATCCAGAGAGATATGACTTGACAAAAGTTGGACGAATGAAGATGAACCATAAGCTTAGTCTTGATGTTCCTGAGTATGTAACGGTTATGACGGCTGATGATATTATCCATACGGTTAAGTATCTATCAAAAGTCAAAAATGGTTCAGGTCATATTGATGATAGAGACCACCTTGGAAACAGAAGAATTAGAGCGATTGGTGAGCTTCTTGGTAATGAGCTTTATAACGGACTTACCAAAATGCAAAAAGCGATTAGAGATAAGATGACAACACTCTCTGGTACACTTGATGAGTTGATGCCTCATGATTTGGTAAACTCCAAGATGATTACGAACACTATTTTGGAGTTTTTCTCATCTGGTCAGTTATCACAGTTTATGGATCAGACAAATCCACTCTCTGAAGTAACGCATAAAAGAAGATTATCAGCACTCGGTGAGGGTGGTCTTGTCAAAGAGAGAGCAGGTTTTGAAGTTCGAGATGTTCACCCAACTCACTATGGTAGAATCTGTCCAATTGAGACCCCAGAGGGTCAGAATATTGGTCTAATTAACACCCTTGCAACCTATGCAAAGGTAAATGATTTAGGATTTATCGAAGCACCATATAACAAAGTAAAAGATGGTGTTATAAGTAAAGAGATAGTCTATTTAACTGCTACACAAGAGGAGGATTTAGTTATCGCTCCTGCTTCAACAGAGGTTCTTGATGGGAAGATTGTTAATGAACTGATTGAGACAAGATGTAATGGTGAGATTCTGCTCAATGAGACAAAAAGAGTTTCACTAATTGATATATCTCCACTTATGGTCTCAGGAAGTGCTGCTGCGCTTATTCCATTCTTGGAACACGATGATGCCAACCGTGCTTTGATGGGCTCAAACATGCAACGACAAGCAGTTCCTCTACTCAAAACCGATGCACCAATGGTGGGAACTGGTATGGAGGCGATAGTGAGCCGTGATGCTTGGGAATCGGTCAAGGCTAAACGACCAGGAAAAGTTGAAAAAGTTGACTCTAAAAATATCTATATCTTAGGTGAAGATGATAGTGGGGTATATATTGACCACTATCCGATGGAAAAAAATATGAGAACCAACCAAAATACCACCTTTACCCAGTCACCAACAGCAAATCTTGGTGATGTAGTTAAGGCTGGTCAAGTTATCGCTGATGGACCCAATATGGATATGGGTGAACTTGCAATTGGTAAAAACTGTATGGTTGCTTTTATGCCTTGGTATGGGTATAACTATGAGGATGCGATTGTTCTCTCAGAGAAGATTCTAAGAGAAGATACCTTTACCTCTATTCACACTTATGAAAAAGAGATAGAGGCTAGAGAGCTTAAGCATGGTACTGAGGAGATTACTCGAGATATTCAAAATATTCGTGAAGATGAACTCACTCACCTTGATGAGAGTGGAATTATTAAAGTTGGTACACATGTTAAACCAGGGATGATTATGGTAGGTAAGGTTTCGCCAAAGGGTGAGATTAAACCAACACCAGAGGAGAGACTACTTAGAGCTATTTTTGGTGAAAAAGCGGGTCATGTGGTAAATAAATCACTCTACTGTCCAGCCTCTATGGAGGGTATTGTTGTAGATGTCAAGGTCTTTATCAAAAAGGGTCAAGAGAAAGATGCAAGAGCAGTTCAATCATATGAAGAGGAGAAAGCTGTTCTTGATGGGGAGCATCATGATAAACTTTTGATGATTGATAGAGAGGAGTTGCTTAGAATTGCTACTATGTTATCTAGGGCTGAACTTATTGATGATGTGACAATTGAAGATGAGCTGTATGAGATTGGAGATAAGATTTCTGCTGATGTTATCATAGGTGTCAATAGATTTGCTCTGCGTTCAGTTGTTCAATCCTATAGTTCTAAGGTTCAGTCAGAGTATAACTCAGCTAAGAACTACTTTCAAAGACAGAAGAAAAAACTTAAAGAGGCACATGAGGAGAAGCTCTATATCTTGGAAAAAGATGACATCTTGCCAAATGGTGTAACAAAGAAAGTGCTTGTATATGTTGCAACAAAGCGAAAGCTAAAAGTTGGTGATAAGATGGCAGGACGACATGGAAACAAAGGTATCGTCTCCAATATTGTTCCTGAGATAGATATGCCTTATACCAAAGATGGAAAAACTGTTGATATTATCTTGAATCCACTAGGAGTTCCATCTCGTATGAATATTGGTCAGATTCTTGAAGTTCACTTAGGGATGCTAGGCAAGAAGCTTGGTGCACAACTCCAAGAGATGTTTGATGAGCAGAGAGAGAGCATGATAACAGATCTTCGAGAGAAGATGACAGAGATTGCTGATGTTGCTAAGTTGATGAATGCAAAAGAGACACTAGAGAAGATAACTGATGAGGAACTTATAGATTATGCTAGAGACTGGGCAAATGGTGTTAAGTTCGCAACAACAGTGTTTGAGGGAACCAATCAACAAGAGTTCGACAAGCTATTTGAATTGGCAAAGATGGATGCTGATGGTAAGACCGAACTTTATGATGGTAAGACAGGTGAGAAGATGTTGGAGAGAGTCAATGTAGGCTATATGTATATGCTTAAGCTTCACCACCTTGTTGATGAGAAGGTTCATGCACGGTCAACTGGACCATACTCTCTAGTTACTCAACAGCCAGTTGGTGGTAAAGCACTATTTGGTGGGCAGAGATTTGGAGAGATGGAGGTCTGGGCATTGGAGGCTTATGGTGCGGCACATATTCTAAAAGAGATGTTGACTATCAAGTCAGATGATGTTGATGGACGAACCAAAGCTTATAGAGCTCTTACTAGAGGTGAGTCAGTACCAGAGTCGGGTGTACCTGAGACAATGTTTGTCTTGACCAAGGAGCTTCAAGCACTTGGATTGGATGTAGACCTGTATGAGAAGAAAAAAGAAGAGGGAGCCATATAATGAGTGATTTTTTAGACAGTTTAAACCCTATTGATTTGACAAGTGAAGATAGACCGACGGATATTATGGCGATGCAACTTCGTGTTGCTAGTCCAGAGAAAGTTCTGTCATGGTCTTATGGAGAGGTTAAAAAGCCTGAGACTATCAACTATCGTACACTAAAGCCCGAGAGAGACGGTCTCTTTTGTGCTAAGATATTTGGACCTGTTAGAGACTATGAGTGTCTCTGTGGAAAATATAAGAAGATGAGATACAAGGGCGTTCTGTGCGAGAAGTGTGGTGTAGAGGTTACCACAATGAAAGTACGAAGAAACAGAATGGGGCATATTGATTTGGTAGCTCCTGTTGCTCATATCTGGTATGTCTCTTCACTACCATCAAGAATCGGAACACTTCTTGGTGTAAAGATGAAAGATTTAGAGAGAGTACTCTACTATGAGGCGTATATCGTAAAAGAGCCAGGAATGGCGGCTTATGATAGTGAAGGTTCAACACCTTTGGAGAAGTTTGATGTTCTTAATGAGGAGCAGTATCAATCTATCACACAACGCTTCCCAGAGTCTGGGTTGGATGCTAGAATGGGTGGAGAGGTAGTCAAAGAGCTTTTGGGTGATTTAGATTTGGTGGAGATGTTTGCAGGGCTAAAAGAGGATATTTTAGCTACAAAATCTGAAGCTAAGAAGAAGACTATTGTCAAAAGACTAAAAGTTATTGAGGCTTTTCTTGATTCAGGAAACAGACCAGAGTGGATGATGCTTACTATTTTGCCTGTTATGCCACCTGATTTGAGACCTCTTGTGAGTCTTGATGGT
The DNA here is from genome assembly GCF_010892395.1 of Sulfurovum sp. bin170. Taxonomy (GTDB): domain Bacteria; phylum Campylobacterota; class Campylobacteria; order Campylobacterales; family Sulfurovaceae; genus UBA1140. The sequence continues at coordinate 7,030 of NZ_JAACKB010000378.1, read as the reverse complement.
GGTAAGTTTGCAGTTTCTGATGTTAATGACCTCTATAGAAGAGTTATCAACAGAAATCAGAGACTCAAAAGATTAGTAGAGCTAGACGCTCCTGAAATTATTGTTAGAAATGAGAAGAGAATGCTTCAAGAGTCTGTTGATGCACTTTTTGATAATGGTAGAAGAGGAAACTCTGTAAAGGGTGCTAACAAGAGACCACTTAAGTCACTCTCAGAGGTGATTAAAGGTAAGCAGGGTCGATTTAGACAGAACCTTCTTGGTAAGAGAGTTGACTTCTCTGGTAGGTCTGTTATTGTTGTTGGACCGAATCTAAAGATGGATGAGTGTGGACTACCTAAAGTTATGGCGGTTGAGCTATTTAAGCCACATGTTATGGCCAAGCTTGAAGAGAGAGGATATGCGACAACTCTAAAACAGGCGAAGAAGATGATAGAGAATAAAAGCAATGAAGTGTGGGAGTGTCTGGAGGATGTAGTTGATAGCTATCCAATCCTACTAAACAGAGCGCCTACTCTGCATAAGCTCTCTATTCAGGCTTTTCACCCAAAGCTTATTGATGGAAAAGCGATTCAGCTTCACCCTCTTGTCTGTGCAGCGTTCAATGCCGACTTCGATGGTGACCAGATGGCTGTACATATTCCACTCTCTTCAGAAGCTATTGCAGAGGCTAAGATTTTGATGTTGAGTTCTATGAATATTCTGCTTCCTGCTTCAGGTAAAGCGATTGCTGTCCCTTCTCAAGATATGATTTTAGGTCTCTACTATTTGACTCTTGAGAAGATAGATGTTGTTGGTGAGCATAAACTATTTGCCAATGTTGATGAGGTTACAATTGCCAATGAGCAGGGTGGACTGGATATCAATGCTAAGATTAGAACAGTCATTGGTGGTAAGATTGTGACCACTACTGCTGGTAGAGTTATACTAAATGATATTATTCCTGACTATGTTCCAGAGAGTTATTGGAATAAATTGATGAAGAAAAAAGATATATCAGCTCTGGTTGATTATATCTATGCACAGAGTGGTATCTCATATACATCCGAGTTCCTTGATGCCCTAAAAGATATTGGTTTTAAATATGCAACAAAATCAGGTGTATCAATCTCTATTGATGATATCAAAGTTCCAGAGAAAAAAGAGCAGATGGTAATAGATGCAAAAGAGCAAGTTGTTGAGATTCAGAAGCAGTATACCAAGGGGCTTTTGACAGAGCAGGAGAGATATAATAAGATTATTGATATCTGGACAGATACCAACAACGCCGTAGCAGGTGAGCTTATGACTCTTATCAAAAAAGATAAAGAGGGATTCAACTCTGTGCATATGATGGCAGATTCAGGTGCTAGAGGTTCGGCTGCTCAGATTAGACAGCTCTCTGGGATGAGGGGTCTTATGGCAAAGTCTGATGGTTCTATTATTGAGACACCAATTACCTCAAACTTCCGTGAAGGTCTGAATGTACTAGAGTACTTTATCTCAACTCACGGGGCTAGAAAAGGTCTTGCAGATACCGCGATGAAGACAGCGAGTGCTGGTTATTTGACTAGAAAACTTATTGATGTTGCACAAAATGTAAAGGTTATCATGCATGATTGTGGCTCTCATGAGGGGGTTGATGTAGTTGATATTTTTGTTGGTAATGAGATGATTGAGCCATTAGCAGACAGAATCTATGGTAGAGTTATTGCAAAAGATGTTATTGACCCTATTACCTCCGAGGTATTGGTGAGTGAAGGTACAATGATTGATGATAGACTCTCTAGGTTGATTACGGATGCTGGTGTTCGCTCTGTTAATATTAGAACATCCGTAACTTGTAAAGCACCAAGAGGAATATGTGCCAAATGTTATGGTTTAAACATGGCAGAGAACAAGATTGTAAAAATTGGTGAGGCAGTTGGTGTTGTTGCGGCACAATCTATTGGTGAACCAGGTACACAGCTTACACTTCGTACATTCCACACAGGTGGTACAGCTTCTGCTGGTAAAGAGGAGAGACAGGTTATCGCTAATAAGGAAGGGTTTATCCGTTATTATAACTTGAATGTTTATAAAAACTCTGAAGATAAACTACTTGTATCAAACAGAAGAAATGCAGGTGTCCTTCTCGTTGAGCCAAAAGTTAAATCTTTAACAAGAGGCAGAATCTCTATTATTCAGTCTCATGATGAGATATTTTTGACAGTTCAGCAGGGAGCTCAAGAGCAGAAATATACGGTTAGGAAATCTGATATAGCCAAGACCAATGAACTAGCAGGTGTTGGTGGAAAAGTTGATGGTAAACTATTTATCCCTTATGAGGATGGAGAGCTTATTGAAGAGGGTGACTCTATTGTTGAGGTTATCAAAGAGGCTTGGTCTGTGCCTAATCGTATCCCATTTGCTAGTGAGCTTAAAGTTGATGATGGTGCTCCTGTTACTCAAAATATCTATGCAGAGGCGAAAGGTACAGTTAAGTATTTCCTTCTAAAAGGTGATTATATTGAGAGAATTAAGAGCATCAAAGAGGGAGAGTTCGTAGAGGAAAAAGGTCTCTTTGCTGTTATTGTTGATGAGAATGATAGAGAAGCTGCAAGACACTATATTGCAAGAGGTTCTCTTGTGAAACTAGAAGATAATACAGTTCTATCAAGAGGTGACCTTATCGCAGCACCAGAGAGTGACAATCAAGTTGTTATCGCTGAGTGGGATCCATATACTGTGCCTATTATAGCAGAGTCAAATGGTACGGTTAAATTTGAAGATATTGTAGCAGGTGTTACTGCCGTTGAGCAGTTTGATGAGTTGACAGGTGAGAGTAGGCTTACTCTAAATGAGTATATCCCTAGCTCTTATAAGCCAGCTATTGTATTGGCTACAGATGATGGTGAGCTGGTCACTTATGCACTTGACCCTAAAACCTCTATCTATGTTAACGATAGAGATAGAGTAGGTATTGCTGATATTTTGGCAAAAACACCAAAAGCTGCACAGAAATCAAGTGATATTACATCAGGTCTTCCAAGAGTATCCGAGCTGTTTGAAGCTAGAAGACCAAAAGACCCAGCACATATTGCTCGAATCAACGGTACTGTAAGTTTTGGAAAGCCACTTAGAGGTAAAAAGAGACTTATTCTAACCGATGAAGAGGGTAGAATGGTTGAGCAGTTTATGGACAAGCAGAGAACAGTTGTTGTTGCAGAGGGTGATTTTGTACACACAGGTGAAAAACTCACCGATGGTACAATCTCTAGTCATGATATTCTTGCTACACTTGGGGAGAAAGCACTCTATGAGTATATTGTAGAAGAGGTACAGAAGGTTTATCGTAGACAAGGGGTTAATATCTCTGACAAGCATATCGAAATTATTGTCTCTCAGATGATGAGACAGGTGAAAATAGTTGATTCAGGGAACAGTAAATTTATTGATAATGATTTAATCTCTAAGAAGAAGTTTGTAGTTGAGAATAAAAAAGTAATTAAACTATTTGGTGAACCTGCTATTGCTGAACCACTACTTATTGGTATTACTAGAGCGGCTGTTGGTGCAGATAGTATCATCTCTGCTGCTTCGTTCCAAGATACAACAAAGGTTTTGACCTCTGCATCTGTTGCAGGTACCATTGATGCCTTTGAAGATTTGAAAGAGAATGTCGTTATTGGTCGGCTTATCCCTGTTGGTACAGGAATGGTTGATTATGATAAGGTGACACTTACTCCTGCTAAGTCTGGTAAATAAATTTTTGAGTATAAAATGGATTCAATTTGGTCGGTGTTACCGACCCTACGATATTAATCTTTTTTTGCTCAAAACCACATATAAAACAGGTAGATAGAGCAGGTTCAAAACTGTTCCCCAAAGTAGCCCAAATCCAAGAGCAATCGCCATCGGCTGAAAGATAACTGCTTGACCAGTTGGAAAAAATATAAGACTAGATAGACCGATAAGCGTGGTAATGGTTGTTAAGATAATCGGTCGAAATCGTTTACTCGCATGGTGGTAAATCTCCTCTATATTAGTCGCTTTTTTCAAATTTATCATCATAATTATTCCATCATTTATAACGACTCCTGCAAGTCCTAGTGTACCGATAACAGAAGAGAGGCTTAGGTTAATATCGAGTATAAAGTGACCTGCCAAGACTCCTAAAAATGAGAAAGGAATCACCGACATCATCATAAATGTCTCTCTAAAAGAGTTAAAAAGATAGAGCATGGAGAGCATAATAAGTATCATCGCCAGTGCAGAGGCTGCCATCATGTCGTTTTTGAGGGATTTCTGTTTCTCCTGTTCCCCTTTAAACTTTAGTTTGATGCCATCAGCTTTGATAGTGTCGAGGAGGGGTTGAATTTTTGCTATCGCCTCATTGGCTGTGATAATCTTACTATTGACATTGGCGTAGATATAGAAGTTTTTCTCTCCAAAATCTTTGATGATTTTCTCAAATGATTTGACTTTTTGAAACTCTACAACCTCTTTGAGTCGTACCGTTCCCAACTCTCCTAAGTTTATCTCAAAATTTTTCAGGGCTTCGATGGAGTCCTTGTTGTCTCGTTTGATACGAATCTCTAGTAGGTCAGTAGCATCAAAAGCGATAGCTACTTTTCGCTCTAGGTACATATTGGATAGCAGTTGTCCTAGCTGTTGTTCATTGATTCCCAGTGACTCACCATAGCTGTTGACTTTGAGTTTTATCTCATCTATCCCAAACTTCATACCATCATCAACCGAGACGATACCATCAAGGGCAAGGAGTGAACTTCTCAGCTGTTGCATGTAGTTTATCACTTTAGCATTGTCATTGGAGATAAGTCCTATCTTGATGTCCGATTTGATTGGACCCACTTTTTTCTCTACAATATCTATATCGGTTAGATTAAATCTCTCTTTGTAGTTATGCTCTTTTAAAAACTCTCGTAACTCTACTGAGATGATAGCTGATTTCTTCTCTCTAATTCGGTTAGTCTCATCATAGTAGAAGCTAAGAGTTGGGGTGATATAGGCATCGATAAAATTTTGGGCTTTGAGTTTCTGTAGCTCTATCTTTATCTGTCCCACATAGGGGTAGGTTTCGCTATTGCCTCCACTATCTCGTCGCCAACCTGCCACGGCTCCGATATGTTCGATATAGAGTTGCTCTTTTTTGGCATACAAATCCTCTTCTATCTCTTTTAAAATTCTGTGCGTCTCTTCGGTGGTGCTGTTGACATTGGCTTTTAGGGTGAGGGTGACGGTGCTAGAGTCAAACTTGGGGAACATTTGAAATTTACTTGCTTTGATACCCATAATGATACCGATAGGCACGAGTAGCAGAAATATAAGTAGAAAGGTCTTTTTGAAATGGATAAGGTAGTGGATAATAAGACTATATATTCGATTTGCTTTTCCCCAATCCAGAGGTTTGCTCTCTTTTTTTAGGATATGTGCTGCGTGTATTGGCAAAAAGACAAAAGACTCAATAAGTGAAGCCAAGACCAACACCGAAACAGTGATAGGGATAAGCTTCATCACCTCCCCTAGTGTTCCACCTATCATCAGTGCAGGGATAAAAGCAAAGAGCGTGGTCAAGGAAGCGATGGTAACAGGCTTAAACATCTCTTTTGCCCCCACAATCGCCGCCTCTTTGGGTTCAATTCCTGCTTCGATATGTTGCTGTATATTTTCACTCACCACAATGGCATCATCGACGATAATTCCCAAAGCAATAAGCACCCCAATTAATGAAATCATATTGATGCTGTAGCCTGAGGCATAGAGCCAAAAAGCCCCCATCACAAATGAGGTGGGGATACCCAAAGAGATAACAAAGGACATCCGTGTGTTTATAAGTACCATGACCAAAAAAGAGATAAGGATAAGACCTAGTAGGATATTGGATACTACAATATTGAGCCTATCTTTTATACGCACAGAGTAGTCATCATGGATGAGGTAGGTGAGTTGCTCATTTTGAAGATTGAGTCTTTTGACAATAGCCGATACCTCTTTAGAAATTTCCAGTGCATTACCTGAGTCACTCATACCGATAGCCACATCAATGGCATTTTGGGTATCTACAGAGAAGAGCGAAGCTGAATCCTCATACCGTTTGGTCACAGTGGCAATATCTTTTAGGTAGAACCGTTTTCCCTGAACCATCATCTGGCTCTCTAGTAGACCTTGGGCTGTTTTTTTGCCATTGTAGGTCGAGATATAGAAGTGACCACCTGTGCTATCTTCTATTTTTCCAATAGGGTAGATATAGGAGAGTCCCCTGATGGCAGAAGCGATGCCATTCTCATCAATCCCCAATGCTTGAATCTTCCCTGAGTTTAGGCTAATATCATAGTAGATTTCGGCATCGCCATAGATGGTCACTTCGGAGATATTTTTGAGATTGGTGATTTGCTCTTTGAGTATCTTAGCCGAGCCAATGAGCTTGGCATGGTCAGCCGTTTTACTGCTAATCGCAACACTCAACAATCTTTTACCTGTAGTGAGTACCTTGACCATCGGCTCATTCATATCATCAGGTAGATACTGCTTGGTGATGCTGATGGCATCTTTGATTTTGTTGGCTGTGTTGTATTTGTTTACGCGTTTTTCAAGCTCTACTATTATGTTAAATCGTGCAGGAGAGATGATGGTAGATAACTCTTTGATACCATCGATGTTTTTCACTTCATCTTCGATTCTCTTGACTGCCATCTTGTCCAGAATATCAATGGATGCCCCTGTGTAGCCTCCTGAGATAGATACCATATCTAGTTCAAATGAGGGAAATATCTCTTTTGGGGTTTTGGTGTAGCTATAGACACCTGTGAGAAATACCAAGATAAAGAGGAGGTAGTTCATTCTGGCGTTGGTGATGAAGAATTTTAGGAGGTTTTGGAACATTTGGCTACCTGTTTTTTTGGGTTATTATAGCAGATATTTTCAGATGCTAAGAGACATTAATAGACATCTTGCAAAACTAGGAACCGATGGCTTCAGCCCAATGCCAATGAATTAGCGAGGCTGAAGCCATCGTTTCCTTATATGCAATTTGCATTTTCGGAATCGGCGT
>NZ_JAACKB010000051.1 GCF_010892395.1 Sulfurovum sp. bin170 | reverse complement strand
TTACTTCTATTTTTATTGTTTTCATTTTTCTGTAATTAAATAATCTTTTTCTTTAAAGTAGCCTTAATTATTGATTGTCAACGGAATTGGTACATTACCAAGTAAGAGACTTCTTGGAGTTTTTCAAAATATATGATGTTGATAGAAACTTCCTACAGATTAAAAGATTGATTAATATTTTAACTTGTTTTTCTTGAAATCTTGTGTATGAATAAGTGTATCTGTATCAATTTTAAAATTCATCACCTTAAAGACCTTGCCATTGGCATGTTTATAGCCGTCATCTTCTTTGTTGTCTAATGAATGATAGATGTAGGATTGAAAAAGTTTTGCTAAAACTCTTCTGATTGGTAGATTTTTAGTTGGTAGTTTGGTTTTTATTATTAACATGGAAGAATTATAGCACCAAAGAGTGACAAAAATTGTCTTTTTAGTGCTATTTTTAGAAAATAGATAACTTTTAAAATTTTCGTCCCATAGTAAACTCAAAGTTTGAAGTTTTATCTAACTCACCAGGGTTTTTAGCTCGTGCAAATACTAAGTTGATAGGTCCCATAGGTGAGTACCACTCCAGAGATACACCATACCCTGCTCTCTTTATCTCATCAAAGTTAGTCTCACCAATCATACCATAGTCAGCAAAAAATGCCAAACGCATCTTTGCAGCAGTTGATAGAGGGATACTCGCTTCAATAGTATTTACAACACTTTTCATACCACCAAGGTATTTATATTCACAATTCTCATCCTCTTCACAACGCCTAGTTGGAGCAATACTATATGGTTCATAACCTCTAACACTTGAAACCCCTCCCAAAAAAAGCTTCTCTGGTCCAGAGATATGCCCTGTCTCTTGTAACCATTTCGCTCGAAGTTTATATCTAAAGATTAAATCATAGTCTATATAATCTTCAACACCATAGTAGAGACCAAACTTTGCAGAGTATGCCATAAATTCTTCATCGCCACCAACACCTGAATAACCTACATTACCTCCCAAGATTATACCCTCTCTTGGGACAAAGAAATCATCTGTAGAGTCATAAGATAGACCAACTGAGATGGTACTCTTTGCATAATTTAAATCTTCATTGGAAAAGACGGAAGATATTATAGCAGTTGATGTCCCATTGCTATCAATATCATTCTCACTATAACTATATCCCAAAGAGCCATATAGATGACGAGTTAATCGTTTACCAATATTTGAACTTACACCAAATGTATCATGTTGATAAGTCGAATACTCATACTCATTTTTATAAATACTCATACCCAAACTATACTCACTATCCCATACTCTTGGGTTGTTGATTGAGAGTGAGTAGTTGGTAGATACTTTAGAGAGGTCAAACCCTAAACTAGCACTCATTCCAGAGCCTAAGATATTACGGTCGGACAAGGAGGCATTGAGCATAAACCCCTGATATGAGCCATATCCACCACCCGCTTGTATACTTCCTGTAGCAGTCTCTTTTACCTTGACCAGAAGATTTATATTGCTCTCATCAACCCTCTGTTGCTCTATATCTATATTTTCAAAATATCCTCTTCGACCCAAAGCACTCTTGCTATCTTTTAAATCTGTTAGATTAAATATATCACCAGGAGCTAGAAATATATCTCTTCGTATGACTCTATCTTTTGTTGAGTAGTTTCCAGAGATGATAACATCATTGATGGTAACTTTGTTACCTGCTCTTACACTAAACTGAATATCAACAGTTTTATCTGCCTCATTTTTATTAAAGTTAGGAGCTACTTTAGCATAAGCATAGCCCAAGTTGGCAACCTGCTCTTGAATATATCCCATATCTTTTCGTAACTTATCTACATTAAACACTTTTCCATCAAGAAGTCTAAGTTCATCCAAGATTTCATCCTTGTCCAAACCATCAACAAGACCTACAATCTCTATCGATTTTATTCGATACTGCTCACCCTCACTAACCTGATATGATACATCAGCAAGATAAGAGCCACTATCCACACGCATCAATGGCTCACTCACTGTTGCATCAAGGTAACCATTTTTCATATAGACATCTTTTGCTCTAAATGAGTCATAACCAAGCTGATCCATATGTGCTACACCACTATGTAGACCGGGTAACCAACCCAAAGCATCCTCTTCTTGATTGGCTAAAGCATCCTCTAACTCATCAACATCAATATGGTCAGCACCTGCAAAATTAATATTTTGGATGTATATCTTTTCACCTTTGTTTACTTCAAATGAGAGTGCGATACTATCTGTTTTTGGCTCTGCATTGACCTCAACAACGGTATCATAGTAACCCTCTGACTCAATCTTTTTGATTAGTCTCTTTTTGGCATTCTCTACTTTTTTTATATCATAAAGGTCACCTTTTCTCAATCCAACACTGATAAAAAGTGCCTCCTGTTCATCATCAGAGCTATATCCATTCATCTCTAGCTTAGATATAGTAGACTTCTCTTTAAAATTATAGACCAAGCCACCACTCTCTGTGGCAGAGACCCATATATCTGAAAAATAGCCCTGTCTATAGAAACTCTTAAGCGATTCATCAATCTTATTTATATCAAACTCATCTCCAATATGAATACCTGATATCTCTGTTGCAACATCTTCTGAGAGGTGGAGCAACCCTTTGTACTCAAGAGAGGTAACTGTTTGGGAGAGAAGTAGAGAACTTAGTGTAACTGATAATGGTAGAATTTTTCTCATATAATTAATAATTCCTTAAGTCTGTATCTTTATTATTCAAATGTTGCTAGTGTATCTTTTTTTCACTAAAAAAGTGCTATACTTTTATCCTAAATCAAGGAGAATAGATGAATATAGGTATTATAGGTCTTGGATTAATGGGTGGTTCTCTTGGAATGGCACTAAAAAAATTTCCACAAAAGTATCATATTATAGGTCATGACCATAATAAAAAACATCAAAAAGAGGCTCTTCTTCTAAATCTTGTCGACAAAATATCTGATAGTTTTGAAGATATAAAATCTTGTGCTGTTATTATCTTAACTATTCCCGTAGATGCTATCATAGCTACGGCTCAAAATCTAAAAGATATTCATGAAGATTGTACGGTCATCGACTTTGGTTCTAGCAAAGCCAAAATCTCTGCTAACATCCCTCCAGAGATTAGAAAAAACTTTGTAACCTCCCACCCAATGACAGGTACCGAAAAATTTGGTCCAACAGCTGCTATTGATAATCTCTACAGAGATAAAGTGATGGTTGTCTGTAACAAAGAGCAGAGTGGAGAGTTACAGAGAGATATTGCAATTGGACTATTTAATGACATAGAGGCAAAAGTTGTATTTATGGGTGCAAAGGAACACGATAGACACGCTGCATTCATCTCACACATGCCCCATGCAGTCAGCTATGCTATTGCCAACTCCGTTATGAAGCAAGAGGATTCAGGAAGTATTATAGCCCTTGCAGGTGGTGGTTTTAAAAGCATGAGCCGTATCGCCAAAAGTTCGCCCAATATGTGGGAAGATATTTTTAGACAAAACAGAGATAATATATTAGAGTCAATGGAGACATTCAACTCTGAGATGAGCCGTTGTCAAAAGATGGTAGAGGATAAGGATTGGGATGCTCTACACAGATGGATGCTAGAGGCTAACAGACTTCATGATATACTTTGATAGTCTAGGAAACGATGGCTTCAGCCTCGCTAATTCATTGGCATTGGGCTTTAGCCTCGCCTTATTCGGGGCTAAAGCCTCCGATTCCAATAGCTCTTTAAGAAATCCAGTGAAAAAAAAGGTCTTTAATGTTTAAAAAAATAGTAGTCATATCTCTTTTCATATCAAATATATTTCTCCATGCAGACGATACAAATAACTCCAAAAGTTTTATTGAAAATCTATCAAAAACAGAAAAACTAGCTATCACAAATATTGGTATAGCCACAGGTGTACTAACTTGGGGTTTTAGCCAATGGGGTTATGGAGATGAGGATTACCACTGGGATGATGAGGGTTGGTTTGACAAAACAACTTCAAACGGTGGTTCAGACAAACTAGGTCACTTCTATACCAATTATCTAACAACACGAATTATGTCACCTATATATGAAGATTGGGGATACACCAAAAAAGAGTCTGCCCTATATGGCTCACTAACCTCTATATTACTTTCAGGAATTCTAATAGAGATAGGTGATGGATATAGCGAACATGGATTTTCACAACAGGATTTTATCGCCGATGCCTTTGGTGCTGTATCAGGTTATCTCTGGTATCTCAACCCCTCACTGGCAAAAAAAGTAGACTTTCGTGTAGAGTATAACCCATTTAAAAAAAGTGAAAGCAAAAATCAAACCGACTTCACTACAGACTATGAACGGATGAAACACCTTATGGCTATCAAAGCCAATGGATTTGAACTTTTTGAAGATACCCCTCTAAAATATTTTGAACTTCACATTGGGTACTATAGCCGAAACTTCAACCACGACTCTCTGCCAGTGGAGGGAAGAGAGAGAAACATCTATCTAGGATTAGGAGTCAACCTATCCAAACTCTTTCGCCCTACTCTAGGAAAATACTCTACACTGTTTAACTATGTACAGGTTCCTTATACTTATGTTGAGGGGGCTAGGGAGTTTTAATACAAAAACCCAAACAGGCAAAGTGGAATCTTATTGCCAAATCCAATGCCAATACCTATAAATTGCTCATTGACCCCTATTTTTTAATTCTTCAAATGACGACTAGGTAGTTATATCATTCCCATCGTCCGAGGCTGTGGAAGAAGTTCTTGCACAGTCTCTCTTCAGGTGGAATGCATAGTAAAGTCAACACCAATTATTATCTCTCTCTTAGTTTCTCAATCTCCTCAACAGTAAGACCTGTAATCAAAGAGATAGTAGTTATATCTATATTTTGTTTTAATGATATTTTGGCTATTTCAATCTCTCTCTTCTTCTCACCCTCTGCTCTTCCTCTCTTTTCACCCTCTTCTATCCCTTCAACTTTGGCAGTATATAGCAAAGAAGCCTTATACATCTTGTTCTCTTGTCTCCTATTATAAACTGCTCTTGCCTTCTCTCCAAGTTTCATGACATCAAGTGTCTTTTTTGCTTCATCTAACCCTTTTCCTTTGAACTTATCTTTTATCTCCTCATTTTTCAAAAAGTAAATCCACTCATCCAAAGAGTTTTTAGCAATATCGTTAAATTGATTAACACGAATCACAAAATATTCAGGATAAATTTCATAAACTCTATCTATCAAAAAATCCTCTTGTTGTTTTTGGGATGGTCTAAGTATCTCTTCTTTTTCATGAAATCCTCTAAACTCAGTTTTACCATGATAGATATAGTCTCTGCCTTGACCCAGTTCAAAATAGACAATATTGACAGAATAGACCTTTTTGACTCTGCCATAACCTTTGCCTTGTTTGATATACTCTGTAATCAACTTGGATGAACCATAAAGCATTCGATGAAAGTAGTCTATCTCACTTCTATGCTGAACCTCTATTAGGATTAGTTCACCCTTCTCATTTTTTGCTAACAGGTCAACTCGATTGAACTTATCATCCTCTGTCTCTTGGTTCGCTTCACTCTCTAAAATCTCTTGAATCTTCACATCAAATTTCAAAAGTTCCGTTAAAAAACCCTCCAAAATTCCAAAATTTGCCTTTTGTCGCAAAATCTTTTTCATTGCCCAGTCAAAACTTACTAATTTTCGTGACACTTTTGACTCCTATATTTTTTATTGTTATTTTTCTGATTATACTATGTTGGGGCTTATGGCTCTCTTTTCCATATTCCCTTTTTGATGATGAAAATATTAATAAGAGATTAGATATAATTCCACATTAAAAATAACAAAAAAAAATAATCTATTTTGGAGTAACATGAAAATTTTAGTAACAGGAACAGCAGGATTTATAGGTTCGAATTTGGCACAGAAGCTTGTAGCAAGAGGTGATGAGGTAGTAGGGCTTGATTGTATCAATGACTATTATGATATTAGTGTCAAATATGGACGACTTCAAAGAACAGGGATTATAGAAAATTTAGAAGAGGGTGCGGAGATAGAGTATAATCAGTTGTTAACCTCTTCTGCAAATGCAAACTATAAGTTTATAAAACTGAACCTAGAAGATAAAGAGAATATGATGAAGCTCTTTGCAGAGGAAAAATTTGACGCAGTCTGTAACCTTGCTGCACAAGCAGGGGTGCGATATAGTCTGACCAATCCTGATGCATATATGGATAGTAATATCATTGGGTTTATGAATATCTTGGAAGCGTGTAGACATAATGGTGTGACCAATCTCTCTTATGCTTCTAGTTCATCGGTTTATGGGTTGAATGAGGCTTTACCTTTTTCTACAGAACATAGTGTTGACCACCCAATTTCACTCTATGCTGCAAGTAAAAAATCCAATGAATTGATGGCACATACCTATTCACATCTTTTTGGTATCTCGACTACAGGACTTAGATTTTTTACAGTGTATGGACCATGGGGACGACCAGATATGGCTCTGTTTCTCTTTGTAAAAGCAGCACTTGAAGGCAGAAGTATAGATGTCTTCAATAACGGTGAGATGTTGCGAGACTTTACCTATATTGATGATATTGTAGAGGGTGTGATACGAGTTATTGATAATCCTGCTAAAAAGGATAAGTCTTGGAATGGTAAAGATGGTAGAGTTTCGACTTCGTCTGCTCCTTATAAAATCTATAATATTGGAAATAATAACCCAGTTAAGCTTATGGACTTTATCACTGCTATTGAGAACAAGCTTGGTAAAACAATAGAGAAAAATATGATGCCAATTCAGCCTGGGGATGTTCCTGCAACTTTTGCCGATGTGACTGATTTGGTAGAGGATTTGGACTATAAACCAGCTACACCTATTCAGCTTGGAGTTGATAGGTTTGTTGATTGGTATTTGGAGTTTTTTAAGGTAAAATAGACTTCTTGCAAAACTATGAGGACAAAGAGGTCGTTGGGTCTGAT
>NZ_JAACKB010000377.1 GCF_010892395.1 Sulfurovum sp. bin170 | reverse complement strand
ATAAATAGTTCGGGTGTGAACACGCCGATTCCGAAAATGCAGATTGCATATAAGGAACCGATGGCTTCAGCCTCGCTAATTCATTGGCATTGGGCTAAATCCACCGATTCCAAAGCAGTTTATATAGATAAGGAAAAAAAATATGAGCAATAAAAACTTCGCCTTAATCGGAGCATCAGGATATATAGCCCCAAGACATATGAGAGCGATAAAGGATACAGGTAATGAACTAGTAGCAGCACTTGACCCATATGATGGAATAGGGATAATAGATAGCTATTTTCCACAAGCTAGTTTTTTCACGGAGTTTGAGAGATTTGATAGATTTGTAGATAAGTATAGAAGAGATACAGGTAAAAAAATCGATTATATCTCCATCTGTTCACCTAATTATCTGCACGATTCACACATACGGTTTGCACTAAGAAATGGGGCTGATGCTATATGTGAGAAGCCATTGGTACTTAACCCTTGGAATATTGACCAGTTGAAGATTATAGAAAAAGAGAGTGGTCAGAAGATATATAATATCTTGCAACTTCGACTACATCCATCTATCATTGCTCTTAAAGAGAGAGTTGCTAAAGAGTTAGCAGAGAATCCAGATAAGATATATGATATTGACTTGACCTATCTAACTAGTAGAGGAAAATGGTATTTTATCTCTTGGAAAGGTGATATGGAAAAATCTGGAGGAGTCGCTTCTAATATTGGAGTACATTTTTATGATATGCTCTGTTGGATATTTGGTGATGTTGAGGAGAATATTGTTCATCTCAAAACCCCTGATGCCAATGCAGGTTTTTTCAAACTTAAAAATGCAACGGTAAGATGGTTTCTTTCTGTAAATTATGACTATATTCCTGATGATATAAAAGCTACAGGGCAGAGAACTTATAGAAGCATTACCGTTGATGGAGAAGAGATGGAGTTCTCTGGTGGATTTACAGATTTGCATACAAGAAGCTATGAAGAGATACTCAAAGGTAATGGCTTTGGGCTTGAGGAGGCGTATGGTTCGATAAGTACCGTCTCGACCATACGAAATCTTGAACCAATTGGGATGAAGGGTGATTATCATCCATTTTGTAAGAGGGTTCTTGGGAAATGAGTGAAGAGGGTAAGTATCTAAATAGAGAATCTTGGAAAAGTAGACGGAAGCCTAAGTATATTAAAGAGAAAAAAAAGGGTGAGTTTTTTGTTCATGAGAGTAGTATTGTTGATTCTGATGTGACTATTGGTGATGGTACAAAAATTTGGCATTTTTCACATATATTATCAAATACAACCATAGGGAACAGGTGTTCATTTGGTCAAAACTGTGTAGTTGGGGGAAATGTCAAAGTAGGTAGTGGTGTCAAAGTGCAAAACAATGTCTCTATCTATGATGGTGTTGAGATAGAAGATGATGTTTTTTTAGGTCCCTCTATGGTTTTTACAAATGTGATTAACCCACGAGCTTTTATCCAAAGAAAAGAGGAGTTCAAAAAGACACTTCTCAAAAAGGGTTGCTCTATTGGTGCTAATGCTACTATTATCTGTGGTGTTACTATTGGAGAGTATGCACTTATTGGAAGTGGAGCTGTTGTTAATAGAGATGTAAAACCTTATGCTCTGATGGTTGGGGTTCCTGCTAGGCAGATTGGTTGGGTAGGTATTAGTGGGAATACGCTTAAATTTATTGATGGTGTTGCTACTGATAGTTATGATGGTAAAAAGTATGCTATAATCGGTGAAAATCTAAAGGAGATATAATGCAACTACTAATCAACATCCCTGACTCTCTAGCCAATAAAATCATACAGATACTAAATGTATTTAAGAGTGATGGTTTAGAGATTGTAAGAAAAATAGACCGTAGTGAAGAGAGTCTCCCTAAATATAGTGATGAATATATAGAAAAAAATTGGAAAGAGCTGATTATGACAATAAAAAGTGATACGGACTATCATAAAAGTGAGCAGTATCAACTAGATAGAGGGGAGTACCTCATGGAGAAATATAAGTGAATATTTTAGTTGACCTAAATATTATTTTAGATTATTACAGTAATGAAAGAAGAGTAAAATTTAAAGAGTCTGTAGAAGCCCTTACGAATCTATTTAAGAGTCAAAATTATGTAGCTTATATCTCCTCTTCATCATTAGATAATTTAGAGTTTATTAAAGCGAGTGAACTTAAAAGAGGGTTTGGTTATGCTGATAAGCGAATTTTGAAAAATTTTATATTAGAGATTTTAACTCTCTTTAAAATTGCAAAAACACCATCGTATTTAGAACTTGATTATGATGATATAGAGGATTCGCAAGTTATTGCTTCTGCTAAAGCTGTTGATGCAAAAGTTCTTACACGAGATAAAGGTATGTTAGAGAAGTATTCAAATATTGCACTTGCACCAAAAGATT
>NZ_JAACKB010000376.1 GCF_010892395.1 Sulfurovum sp. bin170 | reverse complement strand
CGTATATGCAATCTGCATTTTCGGAATCGGCGTGTTTACACCCGAACTATTTGGTTCAAAAAAAGCTTAATTCATTGGCATTGGGCTTTAGCCCCGAAATAGACGAAACTAAAGTTTTCGTTTCCTAGTTTTACAAGGTGTTTATTAGTTAGCTTATTATAGCAAAAAAATCCATCCCATAAAGCCAAAAGCTACTAAAAGTAGTAGATAAAA
Organism: Sulfurovum sp. bin170; assembly: GCF_010892395.1. GTDB lineage: Bacteria > Campylobacterota > Campylobacteria > Campylobacterales > Sulfurovaceae > UBA1140. The sequence goes on along the minus strand of NZ_JAACKB010000376.1, from coordinate 3,826 downwards.
TAGTCTCGTATAATATATCGCACCTATAGATAAGAGTAGATACCCTACTCCAAAAACCATATCGAGCTTCACATCCACCACTTGACTCTCTAAAGTAAAAAGTTTTAATAACAATCCATCAAACACGCCCCCCATACCAACCGTATGAAAAAAGATACTAATCGGATAAAAAAAGCTAAACCCCAAAGATAGAAGAGGAGAGTATAGCTGAAGAGTGCTGGTCATAGGAAATATCATATGCACAATAGGCAACATCAAAATAAATATGCCAAACGAGATAATGAGAGTCATCAAAAACTTATTGACATCTGAAAATCTCTTTAGAAGCAAAAAGATATAAAAAACTCCAGAGACAGAGAACCAAAAGGCCAAAGATACCAACATCTTGGGGAATAGTAGAAGCAGTACCATCACTATCGTAGCCAAAAAACTAAAAGATAACAGCTCAATCCCCAATACTAAAACACTCCACCCAACAACCATCATAGCATAAGAACGCAATAGTGATGCAGGTGAATCAACAAACCAAACATACCAACCCAAAATCACCAAGACCAAAAATCCAACATCTATCAAATCAAAACGATAGGGGAAATAGCGTTGCTGAAATATACGATATAGTGGTCTAAGGAGAAAAAATAGAACTCCTGAAAGTATCGCCAAATGTAACCCACTCAAAGCGATAAGATGACTAATCCCAAGTGTTGAAACTTGGTCTCGGAGCTTCTTTTGTAGAGGTGTAGCCAAAAATATTGCTTGATAGAAACTAACTATTATCGGTTCGCTATGTTGAGACTCTATCGTACTCAAAACAGAAGATTTAAAACTATCAGACTTATCTGATACTGCATTGATTCTTGATGATATAAATGAAGTTCCTAGATATTCAACAAAACGCATCTCTTGGTAGGGAAAAAGTTTCAGACGAATGCGTTTATCTATAAAATTCTCTTTTCTGTAAGTTCTCGTAAAAAAGTTCAAATCCAACTCTGAACTATAGACACGAAGTATGGTATAAGTTTTACCCTTTTTCTCTTTCTCATACTGCTGTAGAACTTCCACCTGAGTAAAGTAAAATGGCTTTGATATAAAATCTTGATATTCATCATAAAAAAAAGAGAGACGAACAGCAAGAGTAACTAAAAAAATAGCAACAACCAACCAAAACTCTTTTGCTGTCAAAAAAAGTTTTGGTTTCTCTAACATATATTAAATCATCGGTAAATCTATATTGATATTGGCTTGAGTACTCATATCCATATTCTCATCCTCATAGACCACCTCAAACGAGCTATTGCTACCCAGTTGGGCATCCACAAAACGGGTAAACCTCTTCTGAAATACCAATTTAACCGTACCTGTTGGTCCATTTCTCTGCTTTCCAATAATCAGTTCAGCATCCTCTTCAGGCTTGTTTTCAAACTTATTTTCATACTCTTTACCCTCTGATTTTGCTTTCATCTCTCTCTCTTTTTCAGCTGCTTCACGGTAGACATCATCACGATAGACGAACATTACTATATCCGCGTCTTGTTCGATACTGCCACTTTCACGAAGGTCAGAGAGCATCGGTCGCTTATTATCCCGACTCTCAACCCCACGATTGAGCTGTGAAAGAGCAACGATAGGTATCTGTAACTCACGAGCAAGTTGCTTCAATCCCCTAGAAATTTCCGAAATAACCTGCTGTCGTCCCTCTTTGTTATCACCACTCATCAACTGCAAATAATCAATAACTGCCATAGAGATTTCAGGATGTTGTGATTTTAATTTCCTAAGCTTACTCCGTATATGATGAATAGTTGCATATCCACCATCATCCACAAAGAGTTTCCTTGTAGCCATCCTATCCGTTGCTCCACTTAACCTAGACCACTCTTCATCATTTAAATCACCAACTCTTAGCTTTTGTAGAGGAATAGAGGTCTCTGTGGAGAGAAGCCGAAGCATTAACTGTTCTGCTGGCATCTCTAGTGAGAAAAAAGCGATGCCCTCCCCTCGTTCAATGGCTTTTTGGGTCATGTTTAACACCAAAGATGTATTATGTGTAACCGTCATATCTTCAAGAAGAAATAACTTATTACCATCAATCTCAAAACCATAATAATCATCTATTTTATCATACTCAACTTTTATGCCTGTATGTTGATGTTCTCGTTTAGAAATAAGAGGACGAGCTTGTTTCCTTGCTATTTTTGTAGGAATAGTATTAAGATGACCAACTATACGCACACGATAAACTTTACACTCATAACCTATACTTTTTATTCTAGCTATCTTTGATTTGAAAGAGCAACGAAAACCTAAACTATCAGCTAAAAATTTAATCTGCTCTGATAAAAGTTTTGACTTTTGTGTAATCTCCATAACATGGTATTTATCATCATAATAACCATCACTATCTATCAATCCTGCTAAAAGTTCTAAACGATTTTCTCGACTATTAATGAGATAATTTTGAGGAATATGTTTATTCTTTAAAAGATTACAACCTCTTAGCTTTTTTTGTAAAGAGGTATCTTTATCAAACGCAACTCCTCTATATCCCTTTGTTATTGAGTGCATAGGACATTTATCTTTTGGAAAATGAGAAGTTAACTGTAAAGATAATCTATCTGCATACTTTTTCAAATATTCAACAACTTCAAAATCTTCTGTAGCAATAGCAACATTTGAACTAGTGCCATCTCCTAGCCATATACCTAAAAAATAAGGCTCTATCTCTAGCTTCTTTTCAGAAAATTCAACAGCAACTTTATAACCTTTATAATTACTTCTAAATTTATCTGATTTTTTTATATAATCTGAAACCTCAATATTTAGAATATCTCCATGTTTATGCTTATTATCATTACGAGAACGCTTAAGCGACAAAATATGAGAACGGTTCACACGATAATCTATCCCCTTATTTTGACGAACCCAATACATCTCTTCACGCCCACGAGCTAGAGAAAGCACATTTCTAGGGTTTGAATCATCTCCCATAAGCTGTTCCCCCACCTCAATATCCTCTACATTTTTAAGCTCTCCAGAGTACATTAATACCTTTGTACCTTTCCCAACACATTTCCCCATCGCAGGTCGAGCCGCAATAATAATCAAATCTCCTTTCCCAAATCCACTAGTTCTATCATTTAAGTTTCTAAATCCCGTATCAACACCAAGCAGTTTAGAGTTTCCCAAAGCCTTAAGACGATTCATCTCCTCCAACACAGCTAAAGTAATCTCTTTGGACTCCCTAAAATCCTCACTAGTAGAGTTCTGTGTAATCTCATAAAGCTTCTTCTCGACTAGATTCATCACCTCATCAACAGGAAGGTCATCCTCTATCGTTACTTTTTTAATAGTCGTTGCCAAAGTAGCCAAAGCTCTTTTGGATGAACGAGACTTTATCTCACCCAAATAGGCATCTGTATTGGAGATAGGATTGGATGCCAATACATCAAGCAGAGCAACCTCATCATAGTTTTTAGTACTATTCAGTTTTGATTTTAGAAACTCCTCATCAATCGGTTTGTCCTCTCTTGAAAGCTCCTCCATAGCTCTAAAAAGGTGTTGATGAAAAGGGAGATAGAAATCATGAGATTGTAGTTTTGAGGCTATCTCTTCAAAGATTTGTGGGTCGAAGATAATGGCAGATAGTACAGCTCTCTCTATATTTAGGTTGTACATATTTTCACTCATTATCTATCTTCCCATTTGAAAATATCTAATACCAGTATTTCACTATTCTCTTCATCTATTAGATATGGTATAGTATATCCATCGACTATCAGATCTCTAATCATCACATTATCATAATAATATGATTTTCTATATTTAT
>NZ_JAACKB010000375.1 GCF_010892395.1 Sulfurovum sp. bin170 | reverse complement strand
TTTTTAAGCTTAAAAAAAGAAAACAGGTTGTATTTCGTTTATATATAATAACAAATATTTAAAACTTAAATTAGTTTTTCCTCCAAATAGACCCCCATCTCTTTAGCTTCTGCAATAATCATTTGACTAACTTTCATTTTAGATTCAATAATCACATCAGACAATTTAGACTTGATTCGTAACTCTAATGGATGTTTTCCTCGGTGTTTTTGTGCCAGACAATATAGCTCCTCAATTACACTAACATCAGGCATCAGATTAATAGCCAAAGAGAGTGTTGGTAAAATCTCTTCTGGAACATATTTAACCTCTTTTTTTACTTTTATTTTCTCTTTTTTGGCATCTTTGAGCGACTCAATTTTCAAGATATTCATTCGAGTAAAATCACCATCTTTGGTAATCCTCACCTTAAAAGCTATAGGTTTGTCTAGGTTAAAATCCTCATCCAACTCTTTGAGACGATTCTCAAAAAGCATCAACTCAATATTCCCATGCAGATCCATAATATTAGCAATACCAAACTTATTCCCTTTTTTAGAGATTCGAGTAGTAATATCCTCTATCTTACCAATAAGCAGAGCCTGTGAACCATCAGCCAAATCCTCTATCTCAGAACTAAGTGTATAATTTATCTCATCTAACTGCTCTCTATACTTATCTAGTGGGTGACCTGATACATAGAAACCTAATGACTCTTTTTCTATAGCTAAAATATCTAATAAATCATATTCAGGCATAGGTTTAATATCTACAGACAATGATGTAATTTCATCATTATCATCCCCCCAAAGTGTTGGTCTTTTTTCAGCTTCTTTCTTTACTTTAGTTGCTTGTCCAGCTATTTCACTAATAGTTTCTACTTGGCTTATTAAAGCATGTCGTGAGTGACCAAAATCATCAAATGCTCCTGATTTTGCAAGTGATTCAATAACTCGTTTATTTACTTTTGAAGCATCTATGCGTGAAACAAAATCATTTATATCTTTAAAATCACCACCTTTATCACGGGTGGCAATAATAGAATTAATTGCTACATCTCCAGCACCTTTTAATGCACCCATACCAAAAAATACAACTTTTTTCCCATCTATCTCATCAGCTTGAAACACTAGTAGTGAACGGTTGATGTTTGGTGGACGAAGCTCTATATTAAGACTCTTAAGTTCATCTACATATTTAACAACTTTATCTGTGTTGTTTTTCTCTAGTGTCAAAATCGCAGCCATAAACTCCGTAGGATAATAGTGCTTTAAAAAAGAAGTATAAAAAGTAATCATAGCATAAGCAGCCGAGTGAGATTTGTTAAAACCATACCCAGCAAACTTTACAATCAGGTCAAATAGCTCTTCTGATTTTCTTCTATCAAAACCTTTTTCACTAGCCCCATCTGCAAACTGTGCCTTGAGCTTGTCCATCTCCTCTTTAATCTTCTTACCCATAGCCCTACGAACCAAGTCAGCCCCACCAAGGCTAAATCCACCAATAGTCTGCACAATCTGCATAACTTGCTCTTGATAAACAATAACTCCATATGTAGGCTTTAATATAGGTTCAAGCTCTGGAAAACTATAAGTAATCTCTGCCCGTCCATGTTTTCTCTCCACAAAGTCATCAAGCATCCCAGACTCCATAGGTCCAGGACGATAGAGTGCCAACATCGCAATAATATCTTCAAATCCATCAGGCTTAAGTTTCTTTGCCAAATCCTGCATACCTGCTGACTCTATCTGAAAGAGTCCAAGAGTATCACCTGATGAGATATACTCATATACCTCTTTGTCATTTACATCCTCTTTGGTAAAGTCAATCCTCTTTCCATGTCGAATCTCAACAAGTTTGAGTGCTTCCTCGATTACAGTAAGTGTCTTCAGTCCCAAAAAGTCAAATTTGATAAGGTCAACATCCTCTACATATTTACCATTGTATTGAGTAGCTATTGTATTTTGCCCTGTTGGTTTAAATAGAGGTGTCTTTTTCCACAGTGGCTCATTGGAGATAACAACCCCTGCGGCGTGAGTACCTGCATTTCGGTTTAGACCCTCTAGTGCCAAGGCATAAGTCCATGTTCGTTTTGCCAGTGGATTGGTCTCACATAGCTCTTTAATCTTTGGCTCTTTTGCATAAGAGTCAGTCAAATTTATCCCCAACTCATCAGGAATCAGCTTTGCCATTGCATCTGCTTGAGAGTATGGCATATCAAGAACCCTTGCTACATCACGAATTACCCCTTTTGCCTGTAGTTTACCAAAAGTAATAATCTGTGCCACATTCACTCGTCCATATTTATCTATAACATAATCGAGTATCTCTTGCCGTCTCGCTTGACAGAAATCCATATCAATATCTGGCATGGAAACTCTCTCAGGGTTCAAGAATCGCTCAAACAGTAGTCCGTAGGGCATAGGGTCAATATCGGTGATTTCCAGTGAGTAGGCGACAAGGGAACCTGCGGCGGAATTGTGTACTATATAGTTTGAAGTTGTATAGGAGTGGTCATTCTCTACTGTAAAATCATAAACTTTTGTTTTCTCTTTTTTCTGTTCCTCTACTTTTCTAACTTTTAATTTTATAAACTCTTTTTCTATTTTATATATATTTTGTCGCTGTTTTGGAATGTTATATATTGAGCCATTAGAAGGTATATTTATAGTATATGTAGTATTGCCCTCTTTTAATTGAATAGATGTCATGACTCTTTTATCTTCTCGAACTGTTGAAGGAATGCCTAGTTGAAAAAGAAGTTTTCGTGTCTGCATAGCAAGTGTTTTAGATACAGTTGTAGTTTTGATTCTATCATTTGTCGTATATCCATCAGCAGATATGTAACCATCTAACACCTCTAAAATCTCCTGTTTAGGCAGACTAAATACAAAATTAGGAATATATTTTGAGTTTGATTCAAATCTATAATCACTAAAAGTTTTTGCAAAAAAGGCATGTAGAAATTTATCATGTATGTTTATATCTATAATGGATTTAGTTTTTAGCAAAGAGTAATCATAACCATTCTCTTCTATAAAAGCCAATGTCTCATCTATACCTTTTTTATCATTTTTATGAAATACCACAGAGACACATTTTCTCTCCATATCTTTTCTGATATGACCATCACCTATCCACCTACCAAGATATTTTCTAAAATAATAACTATTTTTTAGATACCTTTTTACTTTTCTTCGGTTTAGTTCATTAATATAAGTGACCCAATCATCGGTTGAACTAAATTTTTGGAAAATATACTCTTCTATATCTCTAATCGTTTCATCTTTGATATTAACATTTTTACCAACTAGATAGTTATAATATTTTTTGATAGTTGCTTTTGTTTTAGGAATTTTTTGTGATAAGTCTTTAATACTAAAATCATTCTGTCTGTTTTGAGAGTAGGTGTAGATTAGATAATCATTCTCCTCTCTATAGTCAATATTGCAAAACTTTAACAGGTCAAACTCTTGAATTTTTTTAATACGATATTGAGGTATAGGTACAACAAGCCAATCCTTAGTAGTTATATCCTTTGCCTCCTTCCACTCATTATCTCCAATATATATCTTATGGTCTTTGGTAAGTGTAATATTGTTTAGAAAATCACCATAAAATGTAGAGATAGTTAATAGCTCCTCCTCTATCTCATACTCAAAACACTCTGTAACTTTTTGAGGTCTGTTATTGTGACTTAAGACTAAATCTCCTACCTTTACTTTATCAATATTAACAGTTTCTATTTTATCTTTATTTAGAGTATAAACCAAAGCATCTTTTGTCAAACAACCTCTCCCTGGCCCCACAGGAATATCCATCTGTTTAGCTGCATCCACAAACTCCCAAACGATAAGCATATAACCAGGGAATTTCATATTGTTAATAATATCCATCTCCACTTGAAGCCTATCTCTATACTCCTCATGCTTCTCTTTGGGAACTATCTCTAATCGTTTTTCAAGACCCTTTTGGCACAAGTGATTAAACAGAACAATATCTGATTCAAGCGAATACTCAATCTCATCAGGAAGAGTTATTCCCTCCTCTTTTGCTACCTGTTGGGTAAATTTAAAGTTAGGTGGAGTCGGATTACCTAGCTTTATCTCCAAGTTGCACTTATCAGCTATCTCTTGTGTATTAGTTACAGCTTCAGGAATATCGGCAAAAAGTTGTGCCATCTGTTCAGGTGACTTTACATAAAACTCATGCACCGAGTGACGCAGACGGTTTGGGTCATCATAGAGTTTGTTCATCGCGATACACATAAACGCCTCATGTGCATCTGCATCTTTTTGTAGTGTATAGTGCGTATCATTGGTAGCGATAATCTTGATGCCTGTCTCTTGTGAGAGTTGAATAATCTGCTTGTCTATATCGTACTGATGGTCAATCCCATGACGCATCATCTCCATATAGAAGTCATCCCCAAAAACCTCTTTGTAACGCAAGGCAACTGCTTTTGCCTCCTCATACCCTTTGGCTCCATTTTTCAGATTTTTATCAGATAGATTCAAGTTCCAATTTATCTCCCCTTGCAGACAAGCAGAAGAGCAGACAAGCCCTTCGGAGTTGTTTTTTAGCAAATCCCAATTGATTCGTGGGTAGTAGTAGAACCCCTTGATATAAGCCTGTGAGCTAAGAAACATCAAGTTTTTATAACCTATCTCATTTTTGGCATAGAGACAAAGGTGAAAGCGTTTACGCGTACTCTTATCGCCAATCTCCTCTTCATTATGAATATAAGCCTCCATCCCAATTATGGGTTTAATCCCCTCTTTACGCATGGTATTATAGAAATCAATAGCCCCAAACATATTGCCGTGGTCGGTCATGGCAACCGAGTTCATGCCTAGCTCTTTTATCTTTTTGGCTAGGACTTTTATCTTATTTGCACCATCTAGCATAGAGTATTCGGTGTGTAGGTGTAGGTGGGTGAATTTTGGTTTATCTGACATATAAATAGTTACCTTTTTAGCATATACTGTTTGCCAATATAACATTTTTTTTGTTTGAAAATAATGAGACTATTAATAGCCCTAAAGATTATGAGAATTATGGGGATGGTAAGTCTGAATAGCAATTAGACCTACACCTCTTAATAGACGGTGTAAGAACCTATGCATTTCAATCGTAGGGTGCAATTTATTGCACCAAATATAAAATTGATAGATAAAAAAGAGGTGCAATAAATTGACACCCTACAGTTCTTACACAGTAATCTCTTCTTTTACGGCACTAGGATTTAACACTCTAGGAGATTTCAAAGACTCAATCTCCTCTCTGTGCCTCTTCTCATCAAACTTTTTGCCAAGATGTTTACAGATTTCTATAGTGTCCTGCATAGCAATAGATAGAGAACTCGTCGCCCCTGGGCTTGGTGTCATATTGAATATAATCCCATCCTCTTCAAGCTTTGCTTCACCCAACAGCAACTCATGATTTTTCTTGTCAACAATCTGTGGACGCATTCCACCATATCCATCAGCATACTCAATATCACTCGCTTTTAGTGATGGTATGACCTTTTGTGCATCATGGACAAAAACCTCTTTGCCTATTAGTGGTAACTCCTCTAACATATTTCGAAGAATATACTTACGGATAGTAGAGTCTCTAAATAGATTGAGATAGACCTCTGTAGCATCTTTGTCAATATTGAGTGCATGAACAAGGTCTCTGATATGTAGCTCGTGGTATCGCTCTAGTTTTGGCAGTGCAAATGCTGTTGGTCCAAATCTTGTGTTCCAGTTTTGTGTCATATCAGGGTCTGCGTGAATCGCGGCAAATGGTAGCTTTGGATTCTGCATAGTATAGACTTTTCTATCTAATAGCTTCTCTTTGGTAAAGAAGAAACTACCACCAATTGGCAAGATAGCGAGGTCTTTTCCATAGCCCATATCTTGTGCAAAGAGTAGAGAGTAAGAACCAGCATTTACAACTACGCTTTTGGCTTGGAATGAGGTTGTATCTGTTGTAATAGTATAGCTATTGTCACTATTTCTCTCTATCTTTGTCACCTCTTCATTGTAACGCATCTGTATGTTTTTGTCTGTATCAAGGGCTTGTTGAGCAAAACTTTCACTTAGCTTTTTGAAATCAACTGTTGTAATCTGTCCAGTTGCACCCATCGCCAAGATTGGCTCTTTTCGCCCCTTCAAGAGTTTTGGTTCAAGTTTTTGTAGCTTCTTCTCATCCCAAAGTTCAAGATATGGATAGAGAGTTTTAAACTCCTCATATCTCTCTTTTAGTTGCTCTATCTCATCTTCTCCAACAGCTAGTACCATCTTGTCACGAATAAAACCGATTTTGTTAACCTCACCAAAATTGTGAATATAGTTACTCACCATAGATGAAGCTCTTTTTACTATTTGTGCTTTTTCATAAGTATAGTTGGTTTCAATATCTCCCACATGAAGTGTTTGTGAGTTTGCCTTTGGGTTTGAGTTGAGTTGACTCACCTCATCATACTTCTCAAAGAGAATGATATTATTTATGTCGGTATATTTTGCCAAAGTAAAGAGCAGAGAAGTCCCTGCCACACCACCACCTACAATTGCTGTATCAAAAATTTTATTAATTA
>NZ_JAACKB010000374.1 GCF_010892395.1 Sulfurovum sp. bin170 | reverse complement strand
GTGTCTTATCAACATATAAATAGTCATTATTGATTTTTATTTTTCTAAAGTTACTATTTCCATAAATTATTTTTTTCATCTTTGTGCCTTTTGGAGTGATGTAAAAGTATATCATACTTCCATCAAGTTTTTTATCAAAACAAAAAAAATCAACCGATGTTAAACTAATTTTATGTTATACTTTTGAAAATTAATAGGAGAGAACGATGAAATCAATACAAGAAAAATCTCTTCTGCTACTACTCTCACTCTAAAACCACAATTTAACACTATAATCCACCCATTTAGTTTTTGTTATCTATTTTTAGGTAAAATTAGACAATTTTTTAGGCATATTTATTATGCTTTTATACATACAAGGTAAGCGAGTAATGAGCAGAGAAATCATTAAAATATTTGATACAACATTGAGAGATGGAGAGCAGAGTCCTGGGGCTTCGATGAATACCGAGGAGAAGATACAGATAGCTATCCAGTTAGAGAAATTGGGTGTAGACATTATCGAGGCAGGATTTGCGGCGGCTAGTCCTGGGGATTTTGATGCTATCTCTAGGATAGCACAGAGAGTTACGAACTCAACGATATGTTCATTGGCACGAGCGATGGATAGAGACATCAAAGCCGCGGGTGATGCGATAGCTAGAGCTAAGATGAAGCGAATCCACACTTTTATCGCAACGAGTTCTATACATATGGAGCATAAACTAAAAATGACTCCTGATGAGGTTATAAAAAGAGCCGTAAGAGCTGTATCGTATGCCAGAGAGTTTGTAGATGATGTTGAGTTTAGTTGTGAAGATGCAGGGCGAAGTGACATAGGATTCCTAAAAGAGATAAGTGACGCAGTTATAGTCGCAGGAGCTACCACTATAAACTTGCCTGATACGGTTGGTTTTAGATTGCCTCATGAGATAGGTGCGATGGTGAGGGAGATGAGTGAATATACTAAAAATAGAGCCATCATCTCTGTACACAATCACAATGATTTGGGTTTGGGTGTTGCTAACTCATTGGAGGCTGTGATGAATGGAGCTAGACAGGTAGAGTGTACTATCAATGGGTTGGGTGAAAGAGCAGGAAATGCAGCACTTGAAGAGATTGTTATGGCGTTGAAGACCAGAGGAGATATTTTTTCAAACTTCAAAACCAATATCAATACCAAAGAGATATACCCATCTAGTAGGCTTATCGCGAATATCACAGGGATTGAACCACAACCTAACAAAGCGATTGTTGGTAAAAATGCATTTGCACATGAGAGTGGAATTCACCAAGATGGGATGTTGAAAAACCGTGAGACTTATGAGATTATCCGTCCTGCTGATATTGGTTTGGATATAACGGATACCTTGGTTTTGGGTAAACTCTCTGGACGAGCGGCGTTTAAAGATAAGTTGAAGAAATTGGGCTTCAAATTAGAGGATGAGGCGTTGAACTCCTCATTTAAGCGGTTTAAACTTCTAGCAGATAAGAAAAAAGATATTTATGATGATGACCTAAGAGCTTTGGTAACCAATGAGATGACCAAAGCTACACAGATTTTTGAGTTGGTCTCTTTGCAGTTAATGGATTGTTCTAATGGTGTTCCAAGTGCTGCAATTTGCATTAGAAAAGAGGGTAAAGAGAGGGTTGATGCGAGTATTGGGGATGGGACGATGGATGCTATCTTTAAGACAATTGATAGAATTTCAGGATATGAAGGGAGGCTGATGGACTATAGGGTAACATCTGTGAGTAAAGGGAAAGATGCGTTGGCAAATGTAACGGTGAAGGTGGCATTTAATGATAATGAACCTGCGATTATTGGGCATGGCTTGAATATAGATACCATGT
>NZ_JAACKB010000373.1 GCF_010892395.1 Sulfurovum sp. bin170 | reverse complement strand
TGTATGTTTTTGTCGGGGAGAGGACACCCCGACCTACACCGTCTTAGAAAAGGATTTCTTACTCTGTGCATATTTTTTCATATAAGCATCAAAAGGCATTGCAATATTTCGTATAAGCAGTGTCCCAGTCGTGCTTACCTTTATCTCATTCTCATCTATCTCAACTAAATCAGCATCTGCAAACTCTTGTAGTGCCTCCAAAGCATCTCCAAAATATTCAGAAAAATCAATACTATACTCTTTTTCTACTCGCTTTATATCAATATGAAAATTTGCCATCAACTCCATAATAACAGCTTTTCGCAAAAAATCATCATCACTAAGCACAACCCCTCTCTCAAAAGGAAGTCTGCCACTCTCCAATGCCTCTTCATAGAGTTTCATATCTTTGGTGTTTTGAGCATAATAACGACTCCCCTCACCAATACTAGTAAGTCCAATTCCTACAAGATTTGAACCACCTCTCGTAGTGTAACCTTGGAAGTTTCTATGAAGTTCACCCTTCTCTATAGCACCAAAAAGCTCATCTTCTGGTTTGGCAAAGTGATCCATTCCTACCATTCTATATCCATGACTATCAAAGAAATCAATGGTATATCTGAAAATTTGTAGCTTAACATCTGGACTTGGCAGTGTGGTCTCATCAAACTTACGCATAGTCTTCATCAACCACGGCACATGAGCATAATTAAATACAGCCACTCTATCAGGATTTAGTTGCGTTGATAGCTCCAAGGTTTTTTTGAAACTCTCTAGTGTTTGATATGGTAATCCATAGATAAAGTCTGTATTAATAGAGTTGATTCCATATTTTCGTGCCAACTCAACTGCTTTTTTTGTCAACTCTAAAGGCTGTATCCTATGAATCTCTTTTTGAACCTTCTCATCCAAATCCTGTACACCAAAACTGATACGATTAAAACCATGTTTTTTAAAAACTATCATCTGCTCTTCATTAAAAAACCGTGGGTCAATTTCACAACTTATCTCTGCTTCACTACTCCAGTTTGGAAACTTTGACTTAATATACGAAACTATCTCATCAAGCTCAAAAGCTTTATAAAAAGTAGGTGTCCCCCCACCAAAGTGAAACTGAATCACCTCACGAGTTGTATCAATATGCTCTGCTAATATATCTACCTCTTTTTTTAGATACTCAATATATCTACTCAACTTCTTCTCTTTGGAGGTAAAAACAACATTACATCCACAGAAATAACAAGCCGAACGACAAAATGGAAGGTGTACATAAAGCGAAAGCTTCTCTGTAGAGTTCTCTAAAAACTCTATATACCTATCATACTTAAAATCACTACTAAACTCTAATGCCGTTGGATAAGAGGTATATCTAGGTCCAGGTTTAGAGTATTTGGAGAACTTCTCAAAATCAATATTACTCATTAAATTTCTATTTCCTTGTGTAAACTATTATATTAACAATATCATATAATTGCCTATTAATAGTTGCTCTTTATCAATTATTCACTCTTCTTTGTTGGTCTAACCAGACCATAACACCTTTTTGAGCATGTAGTCTATTCTCTGCTTCTAAAAAAATCTCATCTGCATATTGTTCAAACACCTCTTCACTCACCTCATAATCTCTATAAGCAGGAAGACAATGCAAGAATATAGCATCTTTTTGTGCCAATGCCATCAATGAACTATCTACAATATAACCATCAAAAGCTTTTAATCGTTCTGCCTTTTCATCCTCTTGCCCCATAGATACCCAAGTATCAGTTGTGACAACGGTCGCTCCTGCTACTGCCTCTTTGGGGTCATTGCTAAAGCTAATCTTGGCTCCACTCTCTTTTGCTATCTCTAAAGCTTCTGCAACTATAGTCGCATCACTCTCATAACCTTTAGGTGTAGCGATACGAAGTTCAAAACCTAGCTTTGCAGACAACATAAGCCATGAGTGAGTAAGATTGTTTCCATCACCTACATAAGCAACTATAGGGTTGTCTATACCACACTCTAGGATAGTTAGATAGTCAGCCATAAGCTGTACAGGATGATAAGCGTCAGTTAACCCATTAATAACAGGTACTTTTGAGTATCGTGCAAACTCCTCTATTTTACTCTGCTCAAAAGTTCGTATCATGACCATATCAACCATACGGCTTATCACTCTAGCTGTATCTTTCATAGGCTCACCACGACCCAACTGAATATCATTAGAGGATAAAAAAAGACCCACACCACCTAGCTGATAGATACCTGTCTCGAAACTTACACGAGTCCTCGTTGAACTC
>NZ_JAACKB010000372.1 GCF_010892395.1 Sulfurovum sp. bin170 | reverse complement strand
TTTTTAAGTTTCATTAAAAATTTATTAAAATAATAACTACTTTTAAACTTTTAATGTCATAATAGTAGTATATAAATCTATTAAAGGAGTAGAAATTATGAAAGGTTTAACAGAGAAAACAGTGTTGTTTTTAGCAATTATGGCTCTTATGCTTAACGCCTGTGTTAAGATTGAGATAAGAGATGACAACAGAAGCAGTGAAAAAGTTACTAGCTTAGAGACTAGTGATATTCAAAGAGATGAAGTTCACAACACTGTTCCCACATATGGTGAACATACTGCAGATATTGAAAAACTCCTAGCGGTCACTCCAATAGGTAGCGAAATATCTTTAGAAGAGACGGAAGATGGGGAATTGCGTCTTAGAATTGAGAAGATATTTACTGCGGGTAATAGTCAGGATGAGACTCTAACAGAAGAGATAATGTTAGAGGAGAATCCTTATCAAGGAGAGATAGATAGCTCACTTTATGGTGAGACTATTACTATCTAAATTAGACTCTTGTAGAGACAAGGCATGCCTTGTCTCTACTTCAAAATAAATGAAATTTAGGCATGATAATTAGGCGACTCTTTGGTAATCGTCACATCATGTACATGACTCTCTTTGAGTCCTGCCGAAGTAATCTCCACAAACTCAGCCTTTTTCCAAAAGACCTCAATCGACTCAGAACCACAATACCCCATAGAGCTTCGCAGACCTCCAAGCATCTGATGAATAACATGCGAAATCTTACCTCTATAAGGCACACGCCCCTCAATCCCTTCAGGAACCAGTTTTTCAGTAGCCGTCCCCTCTTGGAAATATCTATCTGTACTACCTTTGCTCATCGCACCGATACTTCCCATGCCACGATACTCTTTGAACTGTCTTCCATTAAAAAGAATCGTCTCACCAGGAGCCTCGTGTGTTCCTGCCAAAGCAGAACCCAACATCACAGAACTTGCCCCCACGGCTAGAGCTTTTGCAATATCTCCAGAGTATTTGATACCACCATCAGCAATCACAGGAACACCTAGAGGATTGGCAACCTGTGCCACCTCATCAATAGCTGATAGTTGTGGAACACCAACTCCTGCAACAATTCTAGTTGTACAGATGGAACCTGGACCAATTCCTACTTTTAGAGCATCAGCACCAGCATCTATCAAATCTTTTGCTGCCTTATCCGAGGCAATATTTCCTGCAATCACATCTATATCAAGATTTGCTTTTATCACTTTAAGTGTATCAATTATCCCCTGAGAGTGACCATGAGCAGAGTCAAGCACCAAAACATCAACACCTGCTTCAACCAACGCTCTAGCACGGTCTAGTTGCCCTACTCCAATCGCCGCCCCTACTCTAAGTCGTCCATGCTCATCTTTATTTGCATTTGGGAACTGCTCTCTTTTCTCAATATCTTTAATAGTAATTAACCCTTGAAGTATATCATTTTCATCTGTAATTGGAAGCTTCTCTATCTTATGCTTTTGCAATATTTTAGAGGCCTCATCAAGTGTTGTTCCAGCTTCTGCTGTAACCAATGGTGCTTTGGTCATTACATCTTCTATCCCTGCTGACATATCAGTAATAAAACGCATATCACGATTGGTGATAATTCCAAGAAGTTTCATATTTTTATCTACCACAGGAACACCAGAAATCTTATACTCACTCATCAAAGCATCAGCATCAGCTACTGTTTTATCTGGAGAGATATAAATAGGGTCAATAATAATTCCACTCTCTGACTTTTTAACCTTATTAACCTGCTTTGCCTGTGTCTCTATATCCATATTTTTATGAATAATCCCAATCCCACCAAGATGAGCCATCGCAATTGCTGTCTTGTACTCTGTTACGGTATCCATAGCAGCCGATACCAAGGGGGAGTTGAGTGTTACCCGTTTGGTTAAATTGCTTTTAAGACAAACCTCTTTTGGCAATACGGTTGAGTGCTGTGGAACCAACAGCAAATCTTCAAATGTAAACGCTTTTTTCTTAATATTCATATATTCTCCCTACAGATTAATAACTTGTTCAAGACTCAAAGCCCCATCAAACAGAGCCTGTTCATCAAACGCTTTTCCAATGAGTTGAAGCCCAATAGGCATTCCGTCACCATCTTTACCAACAGGTACAGAAATAGCAGGAAGCCCAGCTAAATTAATAGCGATGGTATACATATCACTCTTATACATCTCTAATGGGTCATGAAATGAGCCAATCTTTGGAGCAACTGTAGGAGCTACAGGAGACAAAATCAAATCTGCCTCTTCAAATATTTCATTGAACTCATCACGAATCAGATGTCTAACCTTTTGAGCTTTGAGATAATAAGCATCATAATATCCCGATGAGAGTACAAAGTTACCAAGCAAAATTCGTCTCTTGACCTCATCACCAAATAGGTCACGAGTATTGGTAAAAGTCTCTGCCAAGTTCCCACCCTCTTGACGATTACCATAACGAATACCATCATACCGAGCCAAGTTTGTTGTCGCCTCTGCTGTTGCTACTATATAATAGGTAGCAATATCATATTTGGTATTTGCCATATTTCCATGGATAATAGTATGTCCTGCTTTTTTAAGAGCTTTTATCGTATCAGCATAAGCATTCTGAATATCCTCACTTGCCTCTGCCACATAGTTGTCTATCACAGCGATAGTCAATTTTCTATCAGCGTTTAAATTATCAACAATACTCTCAATTGGCAAATCAGAACTAGTAGAATCCTTCTCATCATGTGAAACAAGAGCATCATACAAGATAGCTGCATCTTCTACAGTCTGAGTAATAGGTCCAATCTGGTCAAGTGAAGAGGCATAAGAGGCTAACCCAAAACGACTCACACGCCCATAAGTAGGCTTCATCCCCACACACCCACAATAGGCAGCAGGTTGACGAATCGACCCCCCTGTATCTGACCCCAAAGCTGCTATAGCCATCCCACCTGCTACAGCAGCGGCACTTCCACCAGAACTTCCCCCAGGTACTCTATCTTCACCATGAGGATTACGAGTCACCCCATAAAACGAACTCTCCGTAGTAGACCCCATAGCAAACTCATCCATATTTGCTCGACCAAATGCAGAGAAGCCTTTGGCTTTTAGATTTTCGATAACGGTTGCATTGTAAGGGGCAACATACCCTTGAAGAATCTCTGAGCCACTTGTCACTGCCCAATCTTTTACTTGGATATTATCTTTGATAAGAATCGGAACACCCTCACCTGCTGACTCAAAACCAACATAAGCGTTAAGCCCACTCTTTCTGGCTTTCGCTTCCATCTCTACTTTAAGTGCATCTAGCTCTTCTTGACTCTTTGTTAATGCTTCTTTTAATGTAATCACTATCTTTTCCTAGATATAAAAATTGCGTGATTATAGCCAAAAGTTGATTTGGGTATTATTTTTGATGCAATATTTAGAAACTTATGATAAAATTAAAAAAAAATAGGAAATATATTGTGGAAATAAAAACAAAAGAGATTATAGAGGCTACAATAGAAGAGCAGAGTGAAAACCTACTGGCTGTACAACCAGAAGAGCAGAGTCAACTAGAGAAGGCTCTAAGCGAACTAAACTTTGAGGATAGGAACTCTATTATCTATTTTGGAGCATCGGCACAAGAGGAGCTTGATGATATTTCAAATCGTATGATTGATGGGGTTAAGAACAAAGATACAGGGGCTGTTGGTGCGGTGCTTAATGAGATGGTTGCTTCCATCAAAGGTTTTGATATTGATGAGATTAATCCAAATAGGAGTCTCCCTTGGTATCAAAAGCTATTTGGGGCGACTAAACCTTTGGCAAAATTTATACAGGGGTATGAAGAGGTTCGTGACCAGATTGATGTGATTTCTCATAGCTTGGAGGAGCATAAATCGACTCTAATGACCGATGTTGTCTCGCTAGATAAGCTATATGAGGCGAATCTTGACTACTTTAGAAAGCTAGAGCTATATATTGAGGCTGGGGAGATAAAGAAAAAAGAGTTGGCTGATGATATTGTTCCAAAGTATGAGGAGAAGACAAAAGATGGAGAGATGATGTCTATCCAAGAGCTTAAAGAGGTAAGAGCATTTGCTGATGATTTGGAGCGAAGAGTTCATGATTTGAGACTATCTCGGCAGGTTGCTATGCAGTCACTACCTAGTATTAGACTTATCCAAGAGAATGACAAATCATTGATTAATAAAATATCATCTACGCTTGTAAACACTGTTCCGTTGTGGAGAAATCAACTAGCTCAAACTGTTACTATTTTTAGAAGTCATGAATCTGCTAAAGCTCTCAAAAATGCGACTGACCTAACCAATGAACTGTTGGAGAGAAATGCAGAGGGGCTTAGAGATGCTAACCAAGAGATTAGAACACAGATGGAGAGAGGGGTGTTTGATATAGAGAGTATCAAGATTGCAAACACTACACTTATAGAGACTCTAAATGACTCTCTTAGGATTGCAGATGAGGGTAAAGAGGCTCGTGTTGAGGCTCTTGTGGAGCTAGAGAAGACAGAGAGAGAGCTAAAAGAGGCACTTTTGGCTACTAAATCAAAGATGGCGTTATCAGCAGATAAGACAGTAGAAGATTTAAACAAAGGATAGGTTATGGGACTTTTTGATTGGATGATGGGTCAGTTTATTGATGTTATTGAGTGGACAGATGATTCGCAAGATACCATGGTTTATCGGTTTGACAGAGAAGACCATGAGATAAAATATGGTGCAAAACTGACTGTCCGTGAGTCACAAGTGGCTATTTTTGTAAATGAAGGGGTTATTGCCGATGTGCTAAAGCCTGGAATTTATGAGTTAGAGACAAATAACCTGCCGATTATAACCTCACTACAACATTGGGATCACGCTTTTAACTCACCATTTAAAGCAGAGGTATATTTTTTGAACACCAAAAGATTTACAAACTTGAAATGGGGAAC
>NZ_JAACKB010000050.1 GCF_010892395.1 Sulfurovum sp. bin170 | reverse complement strand
TATTTTTTTGGAAACGGAGAGTTTACTCCCGAACAGCGGAGGCAGAGCCTTCCGATTCCAAGTTTCCCAAGTTATAATTCCTTAATTCATTGGCATTGGTGTAAACACGCCGATTCCGAAAATGCAGATTGCATATAAGTAACCGATGGCTTTAGCCTAACTCCTCCAAAAGCTTCTTAGCAATAATCGTCCAATCATAATTATCTTTGACTATTTTATTGAGTTCATTTTTATACTTTTGAGAAATCGCTATCGCATGGGGAAGATTCTTCTCCAAAGAGTCAATCAAATATCGCTTATCAGAAGAGAGTTTCATATACTCTGCCTCCTCTTTGCTCATCACTTGACTGGCATCATCTATCATCACTTCCATTCCACCAAAGTAGGTTCCCATTGGGAAAGATCCACTAGCCATCGCTTCGAGGAATACCAAAGGCCCTGCCTCTTTTATCAGTGAGGGGAAGATGGCAACATCACAACAAGGGAATAGGTATTGCAGTTCATTGTGCGTGAGATAGCCTGTGAAGATTATATTTTCAGGTTTGAGATACCTGTTTGCTTTTTCAAAATACTCATCAAGTCTATTTTGCTCTTTTAGCTGTTGGAAATAATCTTTTATCTCGATATACTCCTCATCTCCAATCAGCTCCAGAGTGGCTCCCCACTCTATTATATTCTCAACAAGTTTTCTTTTGTTGTGTTTGATTGCCCATAAAAATACCTCTTTGACCTCTCGGATAGGTCCATGTCCAACCACTATTAGTTTGGTATTTGGCTCTTTTTCCAAGACAAAAGGCAGAGAGGTGACCAGTGCATGAAGCCCTTTATTGGCGATAAATCTTCCTACAAAAAGTAGAACTTTATCTTTTTCCCAATTAATCCCCTCCAGTTTCTCTATAATATCTCTATCAATCGCTTTTGGCGTATATCTATTATACTCTTTAATAAGAGAGATAAGCTCCTCTTTGGTCAAATCTTCATGCAGAGTGCTTTGGAATGCTTCGGTAATCTCTAAACTTTTACCTTTGTGGTCAATCTCTATCTGATTTTTCAAAAGAGCGATACTCTCTCTTCTATCATCAACCAAATCAAAGAGACTAATATCAACCCCAAGTCTTAGAGTAGAGAGTTTATCGTTAAGATTCTCTATATCATCTCCAAATGTCTCATTGAGCCTATGGGTCATCTCTTTTCCGATAACAAAGATTTTTTTGGCATCACTAAACGCACTCTGTGCATAGTCATAAAATCTTTTCTGTCTCTTCACCGCATACTCTAATGCACTTCCATGAGGCATAATCGCAAAATCTATATCGGTCTCTTGATAAACCCTCTGGGCTACAACCGACATCAAAACAGCATGATTGGCAAGAATAGACTCGATAGCGTATTTCTCAACAACCTGTTTGAGAACATTGGCATTATAGGAGATATAATGCTCCACCTCTTCGTCAGACAAATCAACCATAGGAATTACATTAGAAAACTCCTCATACGAGTCCCAAACATAAACAGGCAGAGTATCTCCCAAAACAGGCTTGTGCATAATACATCTGCCCTCATACGGAGTCTCCCTATCTAAAGCCTCTTCAATCTCACCATTGGGGTGATATTTGTAAACCGTTGAGATAAAATCATAAATCTCTGGATGATTTTCTTGACACATTAGATGCACATCTTTTCCACTTTTGCACATCGCTTTAATAATCGCTCTTGTCCAGAGATTACTTCCTGAACCTTCCAGTAGATAACCATGTAGTATTATCATTGAGATACCTTTCTTTTGTTACAATATTCATTTGGAATCGGAAGGCTCCTGCTCCATTTTTCGGGCGTAAACGCTCCGTTTCCGAAAGTATAAAAAGCTTAAGGAATCTCCAAACAACAAATCTACCCATTTTACAATTCCTAATTCATTTGGAATCGGAGGCTTCAGCCCCGAACATGACGAGGCTAAAGCCATCGGTTCCAATTTAACCTAAATCAGCCCCAAGACTACAACCCTCTATCTTATCCACACGCCCTGCATGTCGTCCACCCTCAAACTCGGTATCACAAAAAGCATCTATCATGCTCTCTACTACACCTCTACCCACCACTCGTTCACCAAAACATAAGATATTGGCATCGTTATGAGCTCTAGTCGCCATAGCTGTATAGGCATCATGACAGAGACCTGCTCGGATACCTGCTACTTTATTGGCAGAGATAGATATACCAATACCAGTACCACAGATAAGAATACCAAAACTACCCTTGTCAGAGATAACAGCATTGGCACATTTTTTGGCAAAATCTGGGTAGTCAACTCTATCAGCAGAGTCTGGTCCAAGATCGATAATCTCATGACCTTTTGAAATCACATACTCTTTGGTAAACTCTTTTAGTGCATATCCTGCGTGGTCTGTTGCTATATAAAATTTCATTTTCTCTCCTCCTTTCGGGGCTAAAGCCTCCGACTCCAATTAGTATCTCGGCTCTTCATGCTGTAAATCTTCAACAAATGTCCCTACTCTATCCCATCGAATCTTATAACTATCCCAATCAATTGACATATATATAAACCACGGCTTACCTATTATCAACTTATACGGTACAGAGCCCCAAAAACGGCTATCATTAGAGTTGTCTCTGTTATCTCCAACCATATAGTAGTTACCCTTTTCTACCTTTTTATAGAGTGCATTGGCAGGTTTTTCATTAACTCTTAAAACCTCACCATCTAACTCTTTGACATAAATTGGTGACATATCTATACCATCTGTTCCATAAACATAACCTCTCATAAGAAGTCTAAATATTCTCTCATGATTATCTGGTTCATATTGAATCCCTGGGAACTTATCCATATATGGATTGTCTACCCAAAGTTTTCCATTAAACTTTTTAATTTTATTGGCTGGATAGTTTTTTGTAATATACTCATCTCCTTCTGAAAAGTGAATATAGAGATGTTTATCTTGGTATACTATCTCATCACCACCTGTCGCGATACATCGTTTTACATAGTGAATCTTATTATCATCAGGAAATAAGAATATAACTATATCTTCTCTTTGGGGTTTATCTCCCTCTATCAAGTGTCCATTGTCATTGAAATCAGGAACTATAGGAATCTGTAGCCATGGAAGTGTGGGTATAGTTATACCATAAGAGAATTTTTTGGCAAAGAGAAAATCACCTATATGCATGGTTCGTTTCATAGAACCTGATGGAATGACAAATGATTGAATCACAAAAAATATAAGGAAAAGTACAATAATAATAGTACCAGTCCAAGTGCTAGAGAATCTATGAAAAGCTTTTAAAAATCTCATTAGGAACGCTCCCCAAACTGTTTTGCTGATTTTAGTGTGTTTTCAAGAAGCATAGCAATAGTCATAGGTCCTGCTCCTCCTGGTACTGGTGTAATATATGAACATTTTGGGCGTACAGCGTCAAAATCAACATCACCAACCAAAGAGCCATCATCCAGACGATTGATACCAATATCTATCACTACTGCACCCTCTTTTATCATATCTGCTTGAATTAAATGTGGGACACCTACACCGACTATCACTATATCAGCCTCTCGTGTATGCCGTGCCAAATCTTTTGTATATATATGTGCTACAGTTACTGTTGCATTAGCATTTATCAGTAAAGATGCCATAGGTTTCCCCACAATATTACTAGCTCCAACTACCACAATATCTTTGCCCTCTAGCGATATATCATACTCCTCAAACATCTTCATAACACCAAGTGGAGTACAAGATACAAAACTATCTAGATTAGTTACCATTCTACCAACATTATAAGCATGAAAACCATCTACATCTTTTTTGGGGTCTATAACCTCTAAAATTTTGTTCGTATCAATATGCTTTGGCAACGGAAGCTGAACCAAGATTCCATGAATATGAGGATTATTGTTCATCATAATAATAATCTCTATTATCTCATCTTGACTAATCGTGTTTGGCATTTTATGAGTGATAGAGTAGAACCCCACAGCCTTACACGCCTTCTCTTTCATAGAAACATAAGCGTGACTTGCAGGGTCATCACCGACAATAACTACGGCAAGACCAGGAACAATATTTTTTTCAGTTTTAAGTATCTCTACCTCTGCATGAACAAAGTTTTGAACTTTTTTAGACAAGGTTTTTCCATCAATAAGTTGCATTCTTTTCTCGTTTTGATAATTTTTCGCTATTATATCAAAAAATCTTTATTAAGAGGTATTATTTATTGTGAGACTACTACTACTTCTACTACCACTCTACCTGCTATCTGACACCAATGCAACTATAGAAGATGATAATATGAGTTCTGAAAACACTACAGAGACAGCTGATAGCTTTCTATTGGAAGTTGAGTATGGGGAGATGTTATATGATAATCCAAGAGGTATCTCATGTAGCAAATGCCATGGAAAAGGGGGCAAAGGTGGTCAAAAGATTGCTAAATATTATGACCAATATAAAAATCCAAAGATTTTAAAGGGATTAGATATTACAGGGTACTCGTTCGAGGAGCTAAAGGCAAGTCTAAAAAACCGATATAGAGATGAGAACAATCGTCGAGTTAGACATAAGATAATGCCCATGTACTACTTAACAGATGAAGAGGTTAAAGCTATCTATAGTTATCTCCAAGATGTCAAAGAAAAATAAGAGATGAATATAAAAAAGAAAAACTTTACACTAGTACTCTCTGGTGGTGGTGCTTTAGGGATTGCACATCTTGGAGTATTAGCTGATTTAGAAAAAGATAGTATCCTCCCCAAAGAGATTATAGGTACAAGCATGGGTGGAATTATTGGAGCATGTTTTGCTATAGGGATGAGAGAGAAGGAGATACATAAATATATAGAAGAGTTTTCAGCTGTCTACAAGTGGATAAGCTTCTCATTCTCTGGCAATGCTATTGTGGAGAACCGTAAGATAGAGAATATTTTTGAAAATATCTTCAAAGATAAGAAGATGAGAGATACCACTATCCCACTTAAACTCATCGCCACCAACTTGCTCAATGGACATAAAAGAGTTTTTTGTTCACAAGATGATATATATATAAAAGATGCCATATTGGCGACTATGGCAATTCCTGGCATATTTGATGAACATATCATAGGAGGAGAGACCTATGGTGATGGGTTTCTATGTGAAAATTTGGGTATCAATGAGGCTAGTTTTGATGATATTTTAGCTGTAGATGTTATGGGAGAGAACTCTTTTCAAAAAGAGATGCCAGATAACTTTTTTAAAACAAGTAATGTTTTAGAGATGTTTGAGAAGTCTATGCGACTGCTTATCTATAATCAGACACAAACACATATAAAAAATAGTAATAAGAATATTTTACTACTAGAGCCTGAAACCAAAGATTATAAAACTTTTCACTTTCATAAAGTAGATGAGATTAGGGCTTTGGGATTGGAACTTTTAAATTAGCTTGGAATCGGAGACTTCAGTCCC
>NZ_JAACKB010000371.1 GCF_010892395.1 Sulfurovum sp. bin170 | reverse complement strand
TAATCTTAATTGTAACGGCAATTTTTGCTGAGCAGAGTCCAAGGGCAGTTATTGTTTTTGATGCCTCGGGTAGTATGTGGGGTCAGATAGATGGCAAGGCAAAGATAGAGATTGCACGAGATGCCCTGAAAAATGTGGTGAATGAGTGGAACCCAAAGGTTGAGTTGGGACTCACCGTTTATGGTCATCGTAAAAAGGGTGATTGCAATGATATAGAGACGCTGATTCCTGTGGGAAAAATAGACAAGAAAAAGGTTATATCAACTATTTTTGCTATTAAACCAAAAGGAAAAACTCCGATTAGTCGCTCTATTAAAAAGGCTGCCGAGGAGCTTAAGTATACCGAAGAGAAAGCAACTATTATTCTTATCTCTGATGGAAAAGAGACCTGTGACCCTGACCCTTGTGCAATGGCTAAGGAGTTGGAAGAGAAAGGGATAGATTTTGTGACCCATGTTGTAGGGTTCAATGTGGATAAGAAGACTGATAAAGAGCTAGAGTGTATCGCGAAGGCTACTGGTGGGGAGTATTTTTCTGCTAAAAATGCTACGGCTTTGAATGAGGCTATGAAGAGTATTGTCAAAAAGGTCGAGAAGGTTGAGCCTAAACCTGAAGTAAAAAAACCTAAGAATAGTTTGGAGATTACAGCTACAGAAAAAGAGGGTGGAAAATGGATAGAGGCGTATCATGCTATATATCCTGTTGTATATGATTATACTCAAAAGTCTATCGGAAACTGTTGGTCAAAAAAGAAAAAAGAGTGTTTACGACCAATTCCTTCTGGAAAGTATCTATTAAAATCAAAGTATAATGAGTTTAAAAAAGAGACACCTTTTGAGATAAAAGCTGATGAAGTAACAAAACTCAATATCGTGTTTGGTCAAACAAGCAAAGTAGAGATTTCAGCCACGGAAAAAGAGGGTGGGAAATGGGTAGAGGCGTATCATGCTATATATCCTGTTGTAGATGCTGAGACAGAGAA
The DNA here is from genome assembly GCF_010892395.1 of Sulfurovum sp. bin170. Taxonomy (GTDB): domain Bacteria; phylum Campylobacterota; class Campylobacteria; order Campylobacterales; family Sulfurovaceae; genus UBA1140. The sequence continues at coordinate 5,153 of NZ_JAACKB010000371.1, read as the reverse complement.
ATCTATTGGAAACTGTTGGTCAAAAAAGAAGAAAGAGTGTTTCAGACAAATTCCAGTTGGAAAGTACTTATTGAAGTCAAAATATAATGAGTTTAAAAAAGAGACTCCATTTGAACTAAAAGCTGATAAAGCTACAAAGCTCAATATTATATTTGGACAGACAGGAACAGTCGAGATTTCAGGCTCAGAGACAGAAGGTGGAAAATGGGTAAGCCTCTATGGATACATCTACCCTGCTGATGAGAATGGTAAAAAAGATGGTAGTAATGTAGGTCAGGTTAATAATAGAGATAGCAAAGAGCCTAGTACTCATAAAATACCAGCAGGTAAATATATCATGGAAGTAAAATATAACAACTTTAAAAAAGAGGTACTATTTGAAGTTATAGCAGGTAAAACAGAGAAGGTTCATGTGGTAATGGGTGAGACAGGAACAGTAGAGATTTCTGCCTCTAAGAAAAAAGGTGGAAAATGGGTACAACTTTATGGATATATCTACCCTGCTGATGAGAATGGTAAAAAAAATGGTGGCAATGTAGGTCAGGTCAATAATAGAAATAGCAAAGACCTTACTGTTTATCAGCTACCAGTTGGCAGATATATTATGAATGTAGAACACAATGATTTTGAAAAAGAGGTACTCTTTGAAGTTACAGTAGGTAAAACAAACAAAGTACATGTGATTTTTACACAATTTACTATAGGTGCTAAGTGTAGTGATATGAGTGTAAAAGTAAACTATGAAATCTATGCAGAGAGTGGACGACTTGTATATGAAAAAGAGATTAAATGTTCTGATACTCTAAAGGTTGTACTTGACAGTGGCAACTATAAAGTAGAAGCAAAGATAGGTAGTACTATCAAAGAGGGGAAATTCACCGTGGGTGGTGACTCTTCTAAACTTACTGTTGATATGACAGATATTAAGAAAGAGTCTATCCCAAAAGAATCCACCAAAGAAGAGTTGATTAAAGCTGATAGCCAAGCATCTATATCTAAAAAAGAAGAACCTAAAAGTGAGCCTTCTGTAAAAACTGTAGAGATTAATGGAATTGACCCAAAGGATTTGGAAGAGGCTGGAAAACTTCTGAATGCTCTTGGTGGTATGTTTGGAGCAAAAACAGAACAGAGCAAAGATACAAAAGCAGAGCAAGATAAAGCAAACAAAGAGTTTGACGAGATGAGTCAAGAGCTTGATATGTTTAGTAAATAAGATAAAGGAAAAAAATGAAAACAACAATTAAAATTTCAATGATAGCACTACTCGCAAGTAGTTTAGTACAAGCCGATGAGAATCAGATGAAAAAGTATGATGTAAAGAGTGCCAAGATAGAGTATGAGATAAAAGGCTCTGGTGGCATAATGGGGGTGGAGATAAAGACGATAGGCAAAAAGAGATTGATATTTGATGAGTATGGTGCAAAAGAGTTAGAAGAGGAGAGCAAAGTAACCAAAACTACAGGTATGGGTCAGAACAAAGTTGATAAAACTCATACTCTGAAATATATGAATAATTCTATTATCTACAGTGTGAACTTTGAAAAAGAGAAAATAGTAAGAATGCAAAATCCTGCTGTGGCTATGAGTTCTATCTTTGGTGGTGGAAAAAATATCCAACAGATAGGTGAAGAGATGCTGGAAAAGATGGGAGGTAAAAAAATAGGAACTGATAAAGTTGCTGGACATCAATGTGATATTTGGGATGTGAGTGGCATAAAACAGTGTATCTATAAAGGTATACCACTTAGAGTTGAGTCAAATATCATGGGCATAAAGAGTACAGAGGTAGCAACCAAAGCAGAGTTTGACTTATCTTTAGACAAGGATGCTTTTAAGTTGCCTGATTTTCCTATGTATGATGAGTATGGGAAAAAAATAGATATAGATAAACTTGATACGATGGATAAAAAAGAGACTCCCCCATCTGTCAATAATGGTGTAGATATGGCAAAAGCGATGAGAGTAGGAATGGCGGCTGCTCAAAAAGCAGGGTATGATATGCGATCAGGAAAAGAGATGACACCTGCACAAGAGGAGGCGATGCAAAAAGCGATGATGGATGCTATGGGTGGCGAAAAGGTCTTTTTTGAGAGACAGAAAAAAGAGATTTTAGCAGAGAGTGAAGATATGCCTAGTGCTATGAAAAGTTGTGTGGAGAAATCTCAAACAATGGATGATTTGAAAAAATGTTTCCCTGATGATGAGTAGCACCTGATAGCAAAGTTCATTGATAATATGATAAACTTCCAAAAAATATAAAGGTCATATTTGAAAAAATACATATTGGGTATGGATAGAGGTATCCTCTTTATGCTGTTAGCCTCACTATCCTTTGCAGTAATGGGTGGATTTGCCAAAGTTGTTAGCGAAGTTCTACCCCCTGTAGAAGTCACATTTTTTAGAAATGTCTTTGGTGTGGCATTGGTGGGGTTTGCTATCTATAAATCACCACTCAAACAGATAGGTGGCAAACCTCTGCTTCTTCTTTTCCGTGGAACTATGGGTTTTGTAGCACTTTTAGCCTACTTTTATGTTATTGCCCATATTCCACTTGGTGAGGCTGTTACTTATAATAAAACTTCACCTATATTTGTGGCGATATTCGCCTATATGTTTTTAAATGAGAAGTTAAGTAGGTGGGCAGTTTTGGCAATTGGAATAGGGTTTTTAGGTATTGTTCTTATCGCTCAACCACAAGGTGGCTCATTTGATAAATATGATATGTTGGGTATCTTTTCAGGGATTGGGGCAGCGTTGGCATATACCTCTATCCGTGAGCTTCGAGCCTACTATGATACCAAAGCGATTGTGATGAGTTTTATGGGAGTGGGGACAGTTGCACCAGTATTATTAATGTTGGCAACTCCATATGTGAATCCACCTGAATCGCTAAAGTTTATGTTTGCAGAGTTCGTAATGCCAGAGGGGATTATATGGTTTTATGTTTTTATGATGGGTATCTCGGCAACTGCTTCTCAGGTTCTGATGACCAAAGCGTATGAGTTGACCAAAGCAGGAATTGTTGGAACAATAAGTTATTCTAATATTGTTTTTGCTCTGATTATTGGTATAGCTTTGGGTGACCCTATACCCAATATTTGGACATTTTTAGGTATAATCCTCGTCATATTTTCAGGGCTGTTGGTAGTCTTATCTAAAGAGAAATAATGTAGGTCGGACTGCCCTCTGTCCGACAAAAATATGCATAATATAAAAATTAAAACGAACACAATAGATGTTTGAATTTAATGTCGGACAGAGGGCAGTCCGACCTACGAGGAAAAAACATGATACTTATAGCTGGACCATGTGTACTAGAGAGTCGCGATACCGTAATGAGGATTGCAGAGTCACTCTTACCATATCACGAAGATTGCACCAAAGATTTTTATTTCAAAGCGAGTTTTGATAAAGCAAACCGAACATCATTGGACTCTTTTAGAGGGCCTGGCATGGATGAGGGCTTAGAGCTTCTTCAAGAGGTCAAAGAGCAGTTTGGATATAAGCTTTTGACTGATGTTCATGACTATACTCAACCACATACCGTAGCAGAGGTGGTAGATGTGCTACAGATTCCTGCATTTTTGTCACGACAGACAGACCTTTTGGTTGCATGTGCTGAGACCTCTGCCATAGTCAATATTAAAAAAGGGCAGTTTTTAGCACCCCAAGCGATGGAACACTCTGTAGCTAAAGTGCTTAAAACTAGAGGTTTTGATGGTGAAGTTAACCATGCAGATGCCAAAAAATATGGTGTTTGGTTAACAGAGAGAGGTTCTAGTTTTGGTTATGGTAATCTAGTGGTTGATATGCGTGGACTTAGAACCATGAGAGAGTTTGCACCTGTTATATTTGATGCAACACACTCTGTTCAATCTCCTGCAAGTGGTGGGGCTACTAGTGGTGGAGATAGTTCGATGGTTCCTTATCTCTCTCGTGCGGCGGCGGCTGTGGGTGTGGATGGATTCTTTTTTGAGACGCACTTTGACCCTAGCATCGCTTTGAGTGATGGACCCAATATGATTGAGTTAAAAAAGTTGGAGAGTTTAATTAAGCAGATAGATGAGATTAGACAAATCGTTGAGTAGGTTCGATGCAATCGAACATTTTAAAATCGGATTATAAATAGAATCTGTTATAATTCAAAAAAAATGTAGGGTGCTGTTTTCAACGCACCATAAAACAGAAGGAAAAAAATGACCATAGTAGAAGGTAACTTACAAGTTGACAAAAGTAAAAAAGTAGCAATTATCAATGCGAGATTTAACCATTTTATCACAGATAGACTAGTAGAAGGTGCAACCGATGCTTATGCTAGACATGGAGGTAATGCAGAAGATTTAGATTTGATTTTAGTCCCAGGGGCATTTGAGATTCCATTTGCTTTAGATAAGGCACTTGCATTAGAAAAATATGACGCTGTATGCTGTTTGGGTGCTGTGATTCGTGGTGCTACTCCTCACTTTGATTATGTATCTGCTGAAGCTACAAAGGGTGTGGCTAGTGTAACTCTTAGACATGGAAAACCTACAACTTTTGGTGTGCTTACAGTTGATAGCATCGAACAGGCGATAGAGAGAGCAGGAACCAAAGCAGGAAACAAAGGTGCGGAAGCTATGGTTGGGCTTATTGAGATGATTAACCTCTATAGTGAGTTAGAAAATGGCAACTAGACACCAAGCACGAACGGCTGTTGTGGGGCTTCTCTATGCTTATGATTTAGGTAATGATGATATTGCTAAATTCTCTGATGATATACTAGAAGAGGATAAGATTAGAAATAAGCAGAGAGTTTTTTCAAAGTCTCTTTTTCACGGAACGATAGAGCATCTTGAAGCGATTGATACGGAAGTTCAAAAACATCTAAAAAATTGGGATTATAAGTCGATTGGTAAAGTTGAAAAGGCTATTATGCGTCTGGCAACTTATGAGATTTTGATAGAGGGTACTGACCGACGGATTATTATCAATGAGGCTATTGAGTTGGCTAAGGCGTTGGCTGATGATAAGGCTCCAAAATTTATCAATGCTGTTTTGGATTCTGTGGGTAAAAAGGAGATTCAAGAAGAAGTTAAGGTTGAAGAGTCTAAAATAGAGGAATAGTAACCAATAAAAGGAATGATATGTATCTCTTATATAAGTTATTCCTACTT
>NZ_JAACKB010000370.1 GCF_010892395.1 Sulfurovum sp. bin170 | reverse complement strand
TAGATAGTACTACTTGTCTGTAGAGCTTGTAAATTTCTGGAATCAAGAGTCCCCTCAATCTCAAAATCATCCTCATTTACATTGATGCCAACACCACTTTGAGCTAGAAGCAGACCTGAAGTACATATCGAGGTCATTAGAAATTTTTTGAACATTTTATCTCCTGTATAATTTTCTAACTTATATTATAGCATATTTTGTTCTTTTGTGCTTTACATATATTTTTTGAGTACTTTGGGTATCTCTATAGAGCCATCCTCATTTTGATAGTTTTCCATAATAGCCACAAGTGTTCTTCCAACAGCAAGAGCTGAACCATTTAGCGTATGAACCAATCGATTCTTTTTCCCATCTCTATATCGTATCTTTGCTCGTCTTGCTTGAAACTCTCTGGTGTTTGAGATAGATGAAATCTCACGATATTTATCTTGTCCTGGCAACCAAACCTCAAGGTCAATAGTCGTTGCAGCCGAAAATCCAAGGTCACCACCACAAAGCTCCACGACTCTATGTGGAAGTCCTAGTTGAGTCAAGATGTCAGAAGCGTTCTCTACCATCATCTCAAAGATTTTATCACTTTCATTTGGATTGGCAATAGCCACCATCTCAACTTTATTAAATTGGTGCTGTCGAATCATCCCTCTAGTATCTCGTCCTGCACTCCCTGCCTCTTTTCTAAAGCAAGGTGTATATCCTGTGAGCAGTATCGGAAGCTCTTTGTCTGTTAAAATCTCATCATTATATAGATTGGTCAGTGGCACCTCTGCTGTTGGGATAAGATATAGATTCTCATCTTCTATCTTAAAGAGGTCATCCTCAAACTTAGGAAGCTGTCCTGTGCCTTGTAACATAGAAGCGTTATTTATAAAAGGTACACAGACCTCTTCAAAACCTTTCTCACGGTTAACATCCAAAAAGAAGTTTATCAAAGCTCTCTCTAATCTAGCTGCGTCACCTCTTAGAACAGAGAAACGGCTCTTTGCAAGTTTGACACCTCGCTCAAAATCTATCCACCCATTTATCTCTGCCAATGCCCAATGCTCTTTTGGCTCAAAATCAAAAACTCTTGGAGTAAGAACTTTTCTAAGCTCAACATTATCATCCTCATCAGTACCAATCGGCACGGAATCATCAGGTAGATTTGGCATAGCAAGAGCGATAGTTTGAAGTGCATCATTTGCCTTATTTGCTGTAGATTGAAGTACTACAATTACCTCTTTGTTAGCATCTACTTTTGCTTTAAGCTCAGTAATATCCTTTTTTTCACGCATATACTCACCAAAAAGTTTTGACATTCTATTTTGGTCTGCTTTTGCCACTTCTAATCTTGCATTTGCATCTTTTAGATTAGAAAAAAGAGTTTTTAGATTTTCTAGTGCCTCACCGTCGACACCTTTTTTTGACAGTTTTGCACTTGCTTCATCGAAGTTTTTTTGTAGATATTTTAAATCAATCATAATTTTTACCTGTAGATAATTTTTTGGAATTATATCAAAATCTTATTGCTACTTAGATTGGGGAGCAAATAAGTTGCTGGAATAAGGATTTTTTTAAGTGCTCTTGACAAAGGGGTATATTATAGTGAAAAATTGTTTTGTCCACTAATTAAATTTTAACTCATATCAAATTACAATTACAGCTTTACAAAAACAACTAAATCTGCTATAATTTAATATGTCAAAAAAGAAACAATATAGCAAAGTCATTGATGAAAAGTTTATTGTTCCCTCTCGAAATGGTGGAGGGATGATTAAGTTTGAAGCGTGGGAGTACAGAGATGAAATCATAAAATATAATATGGTTTACATCAATAGAGATATATTTCCAAATGACAATGGAAGAGTGATGGGGTATGATAATAGCCATAACTTTCATCATAAACACTATTTTGGTGAGATATATGAGCTTGATGATTTTGTTAACTATCAAGAGTTAGTTCAGAGATTCAAAAATGATATAAAGGAGTTTATCCAATGGTAGAGATTAGAAATGGAACGATAGATGATTTTTTTGCTTCAGCAGAAGCAACAGCTAAAGAGATTGATGGTGGTCTAAAAGTTACTCCTAAACATACAATTTGGATGGAGACAGAGGATTTGTTAAATATCTTAAAGCCTACACGAACAAAGGTTATACAGTATTTGAAAACCAAAACAGAGGTCTATTACTCGGTGATGTTGAAGGAGCTAAAAAAAAGTCCATCTAGTCTCAATAGAGATTTGGAACTTCTATCCAAATATCAGTTGATAGATATTTCAAAAGAGATAAATGCTGGACATGGTATTAAAAAGGTTATTAGACCACTTTATGTTAATCAACAGTTGGAGTTTAGGGCGATAGTTTGATAATTTATACTTATAGTATGAGGGGTTAGTTCTCTTCTTTAGTTGTAACCAATGTCAAAGTACAAAAGAGCCTCTAAGCCCCCAAAGAGTATAATAAATCTAACAAAAAACAGTAAAAAGGCAAAAAATGGAGCGAGAACTAATAAGCTTCGACTGGGCAATAAAACGACTCCTGCGAAGCAAAGCCAACTTCGATATTTTAGAGGGTTTCCTCTCTGAACTGCTCTTTGAAGATATAAAAATCCTTCAAGTACTAGAGAGTGAGGGAAATCAAGACCATGCAAGTCAGAAGCTAAACAGAGTTGATCTAAAAGTAGAAAATAGCAAAAAAGAGATAATTATTGTAGAGATACAGTTTGCTAGTGAGATAGACTATTTTCATAGAATTCTGTTTGAGACTTCAAAAGTGATAGTGGAACATTTAGAAAAAGGAAAAGCTTATAAAGAGACTGTGAAAGTTATCTCTATAAGTATTGTCTATTTTGATTTAGGTAGGGGTAAGGACTATATATATAAAGGAACAACAGACTTTAAAGGTTTTCATACAGATAAAATACTAGAGTTATCAGAGAATCAAAAAGAGATGTTGGGAGTGAAAAAGATAGAGTCTATCTTTCCTGAGTACTATATATTAAAAT
>NZ_JAACKB010000369.1 GCF_010892395.1 Sulfurovum sp. bin170 | reverse complement strand
CAATACCAAGACATCCTCTTTCACCCCTATATTTTTTGCCTCTTTTAAAGTAAAAAGAACTATTCTCTTACCTATATTTTGACCACGATATTCTGAACTCTAAAACCATTGTAGCTGACTCCATGTTATGGTTCTATATTCTTGTTGATATAATAGTAGGATTGTTATTATGAGATTTACGATAATTATTACTATCTTTGTACTTTTTTGGATTATGTTAATATCTAGGATTTATCAGATTAGTATCAAATCCAACTACTACTATGAGAACTTGGCTCAAAATAATATTGAACGAAAATATTTTATAAAGCCTGTACGGGGTGAGATTTTGGATAGAAAAGATAAACTCTTGGCAGTCAATAAGATAGGATTTTCAATTAAGATTGAACCCCATCTCAAGAGTACTAGCCCAGAGCTAATACAAACTATAAATAGTATTGTAAAAGAGTTTCCTGACTATAATAGTACAAAACTTCTGAAGATTTATAAAAAAAAGAATTCAGCATATAATCATAGATTTATCCCAATAATTGATTTTATATCATATGAAGATATGATTGGTGCATATCCCAAATTGACAATTAATAAGTTTCTAAAGATAGAGTCAGAGACAAAACGCTACTATCCTGCTGGGAGTATGGCTACTCATATTGTAGGGTATGTTGCTCGTTCAACCAACAAAGATAATGAGAAAGACCCAGTAGTTGATAAAGTAGGTGTAGTAGGAAGAACAGGACTGGAGAGACAATACAACGATATACTTCAAGGTCAATTGGGATATAGAACAGTCAAAGTAAGTGCAACCAATGAAGAGGTTTCAGAGTTAGAGAAAAAAGAGCCAATTGAAGACCAAAATTTAATACTTAATATTGATTTAGGACTGCAAAAACTTATAAATAGACTCTTTAGAGATAAAAACCAGTCTGGTGTAGCTGTAGTGATGCATGTCAATGGGGATATTTTATCAGCAGTCTCATACCCCTCATATGACCCAAATCTTTTTGTGGGTGGTATATCTTCAAAAAATTGGAAGAGATTAATTGATGATTTCAACCATCCCTTTACAAATAAGATAGTATCTGGTCTATATCCCCCAGGGTCAACAATTAAAATGAGTATGGCTCTTGCTTATGCTCAATCAGGAAAAGCATCATTGGATGCTAATGAGTACTGTAAAGGGTATATAAGAATAGGTAGAAATAAGCATAAGTTTAGATGTTGGTCAAGATGGGGACACGGCTCTGTTCCTCTGAGAAAAGCGATTCGAGAGAGTTGTGATGTATATTTTTATAATAAGAGTCTGCAAGTTGGTATCGATGCGATGTCTAAATATCTAAACACTTATGGTTTGGGTGTCAAAACGGGTGTTGATTTACCAAGAGAGAAATCAGGAGTTATACCTACCAAAGCTTGGAAGATGAAAAGATTTAAGCAACCTTGGTATCGTGGTGAGACAATTATCGCATCTATTGGTCAGGGATACGACCTAATTACACCTCTACAGTTGGCAAGAAATACAGCTTTTTTAGCAACAAAAAAACTGCCAATACCTCATCTAGCTCATAAGATTGTGGATAAGATAGTTATGCCAGAGTATCAAGAGCCAGAGGTAAATGAGTATTATCTCAATACTATTCGTAGAGGGATGTATGATGTCTGTAATGCCCCAAGAGGTACAGCACGAAGAGCTATGTCAAAGTTACCTATAGAGGTTGCTGGTAAGACAGGTACTTCTCAGGTTGTCTCTATCCCCCAAGGTGAAAAGAAGAGGATGCTAGAGTCAGAGATGGAGTATTATAGCCGTTCTCATGCTTGGTTCACATCTTATGCTCCATTTGAAAACCCTCAATATGTAGTCTCTATTCTTGTGGAGCATGGAGGTCATGGAGGAAGCACAGCCGCTCCAATCGCTGCCGAGATTTATAGATGGATGCATAAAAAAGAGTATTTCAAAGAGGAGGCTTTCTCTAAGTTTGAGTAAGGTTATCTCCTTGTTGGAATATGGCGAGGCTAAAGCCATCGTTTCCTTATATGCAATTTGCATATTCGGAATCGGCGTGTTTACACCCGAACTAGTTGCTCTAAAGTGTACTCTTCTATTTATCAAAAAACTTCAAGAAAACCCCGTTCTCTAAGACGGGGATGAATTGAAAAATTTAATATTCAATAAAGTTATTTTTTGTTATAATTTCTTTGAT
>NZ_JAACKB010000368.1 GCF_010892395.1 Sulfurovum sp. bin170 | reverse complement strand
TAGTTTGAACGCTGTTTTGGATTATATCTCTTATGATAGTAAATATAGAGCAAATCGCTTTAGAGATGAGTTGAAAACAAAAATTGAAGCATTGGTTTTTATGCCTTATAAATTTAAACAATCTATCTATTTTGATGATGAGAATATTCGTGATTTGGTGTTTAAGGGTTATACTATTCCTTATAAGATAGATGAAGAGAAGAATCGGATTACTATTATTGGGATTAATAAATACAGAAAAGAGTTATGATGCTTAAAACCCAAGAAAATCAAGACATAGAGTTCAAAGAGTCATGGCGAGATGAGTACATAAAATGGATATGTGGTTTTGCCAATGCCAAAGGTGGAAAGCTCTATATTGGGGTGGATGATAGTGGTGAGGTTGTAGGGATTGACAATGCTAAAAAACTGCTAGAGGATATACCAAATAAGATAAGAGACATCTTAGGTGTTATTGTTGATATGGGTATGAGGGTTGAAGATGGCAAGGAGTATTTGGAGATTGTAGTAGAGCCATACCCTTATCCTGTGAGTTACAAGGTAGGAAGTACAAAGCAGGAGCTAAAAGGGGCTTCTCTCGATAGGTTTCTACTTGCAAAGAGAGGGATAAAATGGGATGGGGTTCCTGTTCCTTTCGTAGGGATGAATGATTTGGATAGTAGGGCTATTGAGATTTTTAAAGCCAAAGCTATTAAAAAGAGGAGGATTGATAGTGATATTTTGGATGAGAGTGACGAGAATATCATTGAGAAGCTTCATCTAAAAAAGGATGGTTATTTTAAAAGAGCTTCGTTACTGCTTTTTGGGAGAGATGTAGAGAAATATATTACAGGTTCTTATGTGAAGATAGGATATTTTAAGACCAATAGTGATTTGATATATCACGATAGAGTCGGTGGTAATATCTTGGAGCAGGTTGATAAGGTTATGGATTTGATATTTACCAAATATTTAAAAGCTTATATAAGCTATGAGGGTATCCAAAGGGTTGAGACCTTTCCTATCTCGCAGTTGGCATTTAGAGAGGCTCTGGTCAATGCGATAGTTCACAAAGATTATGGCGAACTCAACCCCATACAGATAAGCATCTATGATGATAAAGTGATGATTTGGAATAGTGGTGTTTTGCCAGAGAATTGGACTATTGAGACTCTGCAAAAGAAACACTCATCTGTACCGTATAATCCTGATGTGGCAAATACATTTTTCTTGGCAGGTTTTATTGAGTCTTGGGGGAGAGGGATAGAGAAGATTGTAGAGGAGTCCAAAAAGTTTAATGGGGTTGTTCCTAAGTTCTCTTGGCAGAATGGATTGTGGGTTGTGTTTGAATTTAATGAGTTGGATGCTAGGTCGGATATAGATATAGAAACTAGGGGGAAAACTAGGGGAAAAACTAGGGGAAAAACTAGTGATAAGATTATTGTTTTACTGAAAGAGGATAAACATATAACCAAAGAGGAGTTGGCTACTCAATTGGATTTAACGCTAAAAGGTGTTGAGTGGCAGATGAAAAAGCTTAAAGATGAGAATATCATTAGAAGAGTTGGTAGTGCTAGGAGTGGGTATTGGAAGATTGTGAATGAGTAGAATAGTGAAAGTTGAACTATACACACAATTTGTAATAAGTATGAAATCTTGGTTCACAGCCCAAATGGGTACCAGACGAAGCTTGTCTGTTAGTGAACCTAAGCATCAACAGTATAAGAATGAAGATTT
>NZ_JAACKB010000007.1 GCF_010892395.1 Sulfurovum sp. bin170 | reverse complement strand
GTCAAAGCAGTGGAGACAACACTCCCTAACTCTTCAGACTTTACTGAATTTAACACTTTTGAAAACAATCTTAGTTCTCATAGTTATGATATAGAGGGGAGATATAAACTTCATAGAGGTCTATATATGAACGGAAATGTAAATCAAGGTGAAATCACTAATGCCTATATGGTTATAGAGAAACTTGATGATAACGATTTCGGATACTACTTTGCCGATAAGATGCAAACCCTAACTGCACAGGGTACATTTGGTGTCTTTCACTATGATGAGAAGAGTAAGAAATTTCATCAAAAATTTATAGATGGTGACTCTTTTGTAATAAGAAAAGGTGGTATAGCTTTAATAAAAGGTGATAATAAAATCAAATTGACCATTAGACAAACTGCTGGTAGAAAAGTTATTATATGGGAAAAAATCAAGAGGGATACTATTGGTATGCTAGATGAGACTATAGATGATGCTATGGACGATGCAAAAGACTCCTATGAGCAGGTGTACGAGAGCAAACGAGAAGCAGTTATAGACGATAGCTCATTCTTTGGATTTTTTTAGACTAGACTTCTTACAAAACTCATTTGGAATCGGAGACTTCAGTCCCGAATATGACGAGGCTAAAGCCATCGGTTCCTAGTTTTGCAAGAAGCCTAATAATAGGAGATTTGGGTAGAATTCTGTTATGAAACACTACGAATTAAAAAACATAATAGAATATCTAAAAAAATTCACCTATATCAACCGTGTAAGAAGAGTTGAAAACAACACTATAGAGGTCTCTTTTGATAGAGACAATAGCTTCTTCTTTCACATGACAAGAGGAGAGAGTTTTATCTACAGAGCTGACTCCAAAAGACCTCTACAAGGATACAATGCCCCTTTTGATACCCTACTCCACTCTTTAGTCTCTGCATCCAAAATTATAAACATAGAAGTTCCTCAAAAAGATAGAGTTATTCGTTTTACATTGGCTCCAAAAAGTTCTTATAAAGATAAGCGAATTGTGCTACAGTTTGAGTTTACAGGGAGACATACAAATGCCATACTTATTGATGATAATGAGTTCGTAATAGAGGCATTGAGACATATTGATGCAGATAGCTCTTTTCGGGTAATTCGCCCAGGAGTTGAACTGCTAGAAATTCCCCCTTTTGATAGAGAAGAGATTGCTAAAGAGATTGAAGATATCAACATCTATCTACGACAAAAATATGTAGATTTTGAAGCAAAAAAAGTTCATGGGCTAAAAAAACAGAAACTTCTAATGGTATCTAAAAAAGAGGAAAAACTACAAAAACTACTAGATAAATTGGACAACCCTGAAACTTTGGCTAGAGATGAAAAAAAATATCAAAACCTTGCCAATATAATCTTAGCAAACTTGTATCAGATAAAACCCTATGATACCAAACTAAAAACCTATGATTTTGAAGGCAATGAGATAACGATAAAACTCCCCAAAGGAGTAGTTGTAAATCGTATAAGTGAGCATTTTTTCAATCAAGCTAAACGAACTAAAAACAGAACCAAAAACATACATATAGAAAAAGAGAACCTAACAACAAAAATATCTTTTTATAGAAATATGCTCTACGCTATAGAACAGGCAAAAGATAGCCATGAGTTGGAGTTATTGGTTCCCAAAAGAGCAAAAGCACAACGAAAAAAAGAGAAGATAAAAGATGGTGAACTATTTTGGATAGATGATTACAAAGTCTTGATTGGTAGAAATAGTAAAGAGAATCAAGCACTGCTCAAAATAGCAAAATCAAATGACCTATGGATGCACATAAAAGATATCCCCTCTTCTCATCTAATTATCAAAACGGATAAACAGAACCTACCTGATTCAGTCATCGAAAAGGCAGCTAAACTCTGTGTAGACTTCTCACTTACCCAAGCAGGTGATTATGTCGTAGATTACTGTAAACGACGATTTGTAAAGATTCAAGATGGTTCAAGTGTGGAGTATGACAAATATAAGAGCATAAGAGTCCGAAAAGAGGGAGTTGAAATAAGGAAATAATCTAAATTCTGTTATAATTATTTATTGAAAAAAGAGGATAGAAGAGATGAAATTTATTACAGAGAATAAAACAAGATGGATAACAGGGCTTATACTTTTAGCTACGGTTGTCACGGTTGGACTAATTGATAACTATACGCTAATGTGGGCATTTTTAGGAGTTTTCTACTTTATAGGGTTTGATGAGGCTATCAAGCTATATAATATCAAAAGAAAAATTCACTATCTCTATGCTACCATTATATGGGTTGTAGCCTATTTTTACCCCAATCCTGATGACCTATTCTTCATTATGGCACTCTTTGTTGGAGCAAAAGTAGCCTATACCCAAGAGCATCTCAAAAGAAAAGTTCTACTCCCTTTTCTCTATCCTGTAAGTGGATTCCTGTTTATGCTAATGCTCTATCGTGACTATGGCATAGAGTGGATGTTCTGGCTCTTGATTATTGTTGTTCTTACCGATGTGGGTGCTTTCTTTGTTGGGAAAAGTATCGGTAAAACACCATTCTCTCCAAGCTCTCCAAATAAGACACTCGAAGGAGTTATTGGTGGTATCTCTATGGCATCTATTTTTGGTAGTGTTGTAGGTTATGCAACAGATTTAGTTCCTCTTACAATAGCAGTTATTGTCTCTGTGCTAACTGCCACGGCAGCTGTATTTGGTGACCTTTTCGAGAGCTACCTCAAACGAGAAGCAGGGGTAAAAGATAGTGGGAAACTACTCCCTGGACATGGTGGTGTGCTAGATAGACTTGATGGTTATCTCTTTGGTGCGATTATGATGCTTATTGCACTTAGAGCCTTACTCTAAACCATGAGTTCTATTGTACTTCTAGGCTCTACTGGCTCCATCGGAGTCAATACCCTACTGATTGCAAAACGCTACAATCTCCAAATCGAAGCTCTTGTTGCAGGTCGGAATATAGAGCTACTAAACCAACAAATCGCTGAGTTTAATCCCAAACTTGTTGCCATTGCAAATCATAGTGACAAATCCAAAGTGAATCACTCTAATGTTTTTTGTGGAGATGAGGGGATATTAGAGCTTCTTGAACTTACGACAAGCCCGACCATTGTTAACGCATTAGTTGGTTATGCAGGATTGGCTCCGACACTTAAAGCGATAGAGCTTGGCAGAAAAGTCGCTCTTGCCAATAAAGAGTCCCTTGTGGTTGCAGGTGAGTTTATAGATATTAGTAAAATAGTACCAATTGATAGCGAACACTTCGGTCTATGGTATCTAATGAGCGATAGACCTATCTCTAAACTATATGTTACAGCTAGTGGTGGAGCATTTAGAGATTGGAAGCTAAAAGATATGCAGACAGCAACATTTGCAGAAGCTCTCAATCACCCCAATTGGTCTATGGGTAATAAAATCACTATTGATTCGGCTACTATGACCAATAAACTTTTTGAACTACTAGAAGCAAAGTGGTTATTTAATACAACTAATATAGACGCTTATATCGAAAAGAAATCTATTATACATGCTTTAGTAGAATTTGTAGACGGTTCAACCACAGCACACTTTGCAGGAGTTGATATGAAACTACCTATCGCTTTTGCCTTAAGAGGAAAAGTAGAAGAGGAGATTTTAGCCCCTGTTGATTTGCTTAAAATGGGTTCAGTTGAGTTTTTGCCCATAACAGCAGAACGATACCCTATTTGGGAGATAAAAGAACATATCTTGAAAAATCCTCACCTTGGGGTGGTAGTAAATGCTTCTAATGAAGAGGCTATCAAGAAGTTTGAACAGGGTAGATGTAACTTTTTTG
>NZ_JAACKB010000006.1 GCF_010892395.1 Sulfurovum sp. bin170 | reverse complement strand
AGATGAGTAAAATGGTGTTGGATGCTTATAAAAAATTTGAGGGTGTTAGGGCTAAAAATATAGCTGAGATTATAGAGATAGATAGAGAAGTCAGAGCATATGTCAAATAACCGTAGGGTGCGATTGCTATCGCACCAAAAATCATATCATAAAAAAGGTGCGATAGCAATCGCACCCTACAAAAATAACCCATGATACTAAGCATAGAATCAAGCTGTGACGACAGCTCAATCGCAATCACCAACATCAAAGACAATAAATTAATCTTTCACAAAAAAATCTCCCAAGAGAAACAACACGCTTGTTATGGTGGTGTCGTTCCTGAACTAGCATCGAGACTTCACGCCATAGATTTACCCAATATTTTAGAAGAGACAAAGCCCTATCTTGACAAACTCAAAGCTGTGGCCGTTACCAATCAGCCTGGTCTTGGGGTAACACTATTAGAGGGTATCGCTATGGCAAAAACGATTGCTGTGACCAAAGAGATACCTCTTATAGCCGTACATCACCTCAAAGGGCATATCTATTCGCTATTTATTGAAAAAGAGGAGATTTTACCCCTCTTGGTGTTGCTTATCTCAGGTGGACATACTCAAATCATTAGGGTTGAGAGTTTGGAGAAGATGACCATCTTGGCTACAAGTATGGATGACTCTGTGGGAGAAAGTTTTGACAAGACAGCCAAGATGATGGGACTTGGTTACCCAGGCGGTCCGATTATTGAGAAGTTGGCACTAAAAGGAGATGAGAACCGTTTTGTTTTGCCTGTGCCATTACGAAACTCACCACTTATCGCTTTTTCGCTCTCTGGACTAAAAAATGCAGTGAGGTTGGCAATAGAGAGTGTGGGTGGAGCTGAAAAGATGAGTCAGCAAAACCAATGTGATATATCAGCCTCTTTTCAAAAGGCTGTGAAGCTTCATCTGATTCAGAAGAGTAAAAAAGTTTTCAAAGAGGAGATGATTAAAGATTTTGCTATTGTTGGTGGAGCTTCTGCTAATCTTTACATTAGAGAAGCTTATGAAAAATTGTGTTCTGAATTTGGGAAGACTCTACATACTGTTCCACTAGAATATTGCTCCGATAATGCTGCAATGATAGGTCGCTATGCTGTTGAGGCTTATAAAAAAAAGCTCTTTATTGACCCTTATACGATAGATATTGTGGTTAATAAAAAAAGGCAACAGGGAGTAGAGCTTTAAAACTATTCCTACTTCAATAGAACCTTGTAGCTTAGCTCAGCGAAATTAAACTTTCAAAAAAAGGAAAAAATTGATGCGAACATTAACCCTAAGAATACAAGCCTACCCTAGCGACCTTAATCCATTGGGTACAGTTTTTGGTGGATGGATTATGTCTATGCTGGATAAGGCGGCTTCCATAGCTGTAGGAGATTTGATAAATGTGAATGCGGTGACAGTGGCTGTGAGTAATCTTCATTTTCTTAAGCCTATCCAAAATGGTGATGTTGTTACGATACATACAACAGTAACAAAGATAGGTAAAAGTTCTGTTACCGTGTATGTTGAAGCAGATGTACTGTGCCGTAAGCAATTTTGTAATGAAAATTGTGAGATGCGTGTAACTGATGCAACTTTTATTTTTGTAGCTGTTGATAAGAGTGGTCAACCTATTCCTGTCGCATCTGTCTTGAGGAGGGATAGAGTTTAGTTAGAGCTATCTTCTCTCTCACACTTATCATTATTACACTCGCCAGATTTGTGTAAAACATATTTGGTCAGCAGAGGTCCAATAAACTCATGCACCATAGTTGTAGCGATAATAACATTTAGAATAATCGGAGCAATGGACTCAAAACCTGGTTCTGTTTGAAGTGATAGAGCCAATCCTATAGCTATACCTGCTTGGGGAAATAGAGCGATTCCTAGATAGTTTTGAATGTTTTTATCTGCCCCTGTTAGTTTTGCACCAAACCAGACACCAGTGACTTTTCCTATAATTCTAAATAGAACATATAATATGATTATAAATGGCATACTTACTAAAAAGCTAAGATTAAGATGCATTGCAGAGATGGCAAAAAATAGCAGAAATATAATATCTTTGAGGTGGTGGTCAAACTCCTCTTTGACCAAAAAGAACTCATTGGAGAGATTCGCCATGACTACCCCCATAACTAACGAAGCAAAAAGAGGTTCAAGTCCCCATTGTGAGCTTAGACTATAGACTATAAATATCATTCCTAGTGTCGATGTGGTTTTTACACTTCTATTTTTTTTGAAAACCCTATCTATTACCTCAGAGCAAACAGCTCCTACCGCCCCCAATATAATACTATAGAAAATAATAGGAAGTACTTCAAAAAATGTACTTATCGAAACTTCACTACTCCCAATAAGTGTACTGGTAAATATCATGACAAAGCTAAAGAGTATCAGAGCTATAGCATTATCAAATGCGACTACACCTAGTAGAAAAGAGCTAAACTTCCCTTTTGCTTTTAGCTCATGAATAATAGCCAAAACAGTGGCTGGTGCTGTAGCTGTGGCAAGACCACCAAAGAGAACAGCAATGGTTAACCTCTGCTCATTGGCAAAACCCAAACCTAGAAAATCAAAAAGCAGATAGAAACTTGTACTAATAAATATAAATGTAAAGAGGGCTTCAAAGATAGATACAAATGCAATCTGTTTCCAAATCTCCTTTATCAAGTTATATTTCAAGTTTGCACCAACCAAAACCGAGATAAGTGCTAAAGACATATCGGTAATAATATGACTCTCTTTTATAAACTTATAATCTATAATACCTAAAACCTCTGGCCCAATAATCAGACCAAGCATAAGGTATCCCACAACATTGAGTAGTTTTATCTTTTGACATAACCACTTCATAAATGCACCTAGTACAAAAATAAGTCCCACTGATAATAATGTCTGCATCTAATTTATTTTCCCTTAAAAACTTTAAGATATAGTATACCATTGTATAATTATCTAACCATAAGAATTAATAAATAATTATATTTT
>NZ_JAACKB010000367.1 GCF_010892395.1 Sulfurovum sp. bin170 | reverse complement strand
TTGACTCTATTTTGACGGTGGAGGTCACAGGATTTCCATCTTTATCTTCAAACTCTATCTTCCCTTCCATCGTTCCACTATCATGAACAGCTACTTCTACTTTTTTATCATCTATCGCCATAGTTGCTGTTGTGGTATCTTCTGTTTTATCAACATCCACATCTATATTATCATCAAATCTAGCTGTAGTCCCTTCATCTTCTCCATCTCCACCAGAAGAGATAGTAGGTTCAGGTGTAGGTGTTGGTGTAGGTGTTGGTGTTGGTGTTGGTGTCGGTGTTGGTGTTGGTGTAGGTGTCGGTGTCGGTGTTGGTGTCGGTGTCGGTGTTGGTGTTGGTGTAATTTCATCAATCACTAAAGCTTTATTAGCCCTGAGTGAACCTGTTGCCCCTGGAGATGGAAGTATTAAAATTGCATCATCTCCTGCACTATCACTATCTTCAATTGTTCCACCATTTAGAATTAGTGAATTGGTAGCTACATAATCTAAATCATCACTTGTATCTCCTGCTTGTACAGTATAGCTAAATGTTAGTGTATTGGTTCCTGTCCCACTTGTATAATCTACTATACTATCAGTAGTACCTGTTTCAAGAGTAAGTTGAGGAGTTCCTGTCACTGTTACACCCTTATCAAATGTTACGGTTATGGCTATTGTATCTCCTACTCCGTATGTACCGTCTGTTTTGCTAGAGGTGACATTGGTGACCCTCACTGGATGATAACCTGTTGTACCCCAAATTGGTTGTTTGTCTGCATCGTTTTCAAATGCTGCACCTGTTTTAAAGTTATCAGGCTCAGAGTTAATTTGTGTAACATTCCAAGTCTTTAGAGATTGGTTAAAGGCAGTGGCACCAGAAAATGTATTATTCATATCGGTGACACTGCTGGTATTCCAATCACTAATGGGCTGATTAAAGTCACTAGCACCAAAAAACATAAACTTCATATCGGTGACACTACTGATATTCCAATCACCAATGGGTTGATTAAAGGTAGTGGCATTATAAAACATGGCAATCATATTGGTGACACTGCTAGTATCCCAATTATCAATGGACTGAGTAAAGACACTGGCATTAAGAAATATAGTACTCATATTGGTGACACTGCTGGTATCCCAATCACCAATGGGCTGATTAAAGGAACTGGCATTAAGAAATATAGAACTCATATTGGTGACACTGCTGGTATCCCAATCACCAATGGGCTGGTTAAAGGTATTGGTATTTTCAAACATAGAACTCATATCGGTGACACTGCTGGTATCCCAATTACCAATGGACTGATTAAAGGCACTGGCTTTATTAAACATATTATACATAGCGCCGACACTGCTGGTATTCCAATCATCAATGGGCTGGTTAAAGGCACTGGCTATATAAAACATACTACCCATAGTGGTGACACTGCTGGTATCCCAATCACCAAGGCGCTGGTTAAAGGCACTGGCCTTCTTAAACATAAACCCCATATTGGTGACACTACTGATATTCCAATCACCAATGGGTTGATTAAAGGTAGTAGCACCAGAAAACATAGAACTCATATCGGTGACACTGCTGGTATCCCAATGTGATATATCTTCATTAAATGTACTTTTTGACGCAAACCAATCCTCCATATTATTAATCCCTGAGGTACAAGCATTGGTAGCAGAAACACTTCCTTTATAGAAAGTTTCCTTATCTATCTTGGTAAACAGTTTACTATTATGTGTCGCAGTAGAATTTTCCTCTACAGTAGCACTATCACAAGTAACCGTCACTCCATTATCTTCAAGCCAAAAGCCGTTTCCCAAATCTGTTTTTGCTGATGCACTTACGCTAAGTAAGCCAAGCAGTAAAAGATATATACTCAATCTCTTCATGTTACTATTCTCCTTGTTATTGTTCCTATCTGTCCTCGGTAGGAATGTATATGAATTTTAGAATTTTATGGAAGTGATGAAAATAAACTTTTTCTATTCTCACTTATCCTAACTTCCAAAACACCTCGCTCTGCTAATCTTACAATTTCTAAATTGTTTTGATAGATAGAGATAGTATAATGAAAAAAAATCGAATAAAAATCTAAAGATTATTTTTTTTTGATTATTTTGCATTAATTTTTGACTTTAAAGGAAGAAATATTTTTATCTGTTTTGGGGTGTGTTTTGGTGTTTTGAGTTTGTTGTTTGGGGTTGAAAGATGTTTCTATTTTGCTTGTCTCTCTGTCTGAATTTAGTTATAATTTTTACTAAGGAATGAAAAATGAAAAAGATACCCTACGGCATAAGCAATTTTAAACTACTCAAAGAGGAAGATTACTTTTTTATAGATAAAACAGACTATATTCCCAAAATAGAAAATTATGGTAGTAGATATTTGATGTTTCTGCGACCTAGACGATTTGGGAAATCTCTATTTATTGCAATCTTAGAAGCTTATTATGACCTCTATTTCAAAGATGAGTTTGAGACTATTTTTAAAGATACCTATATATTAAATAATAGAACAAAAGAGGCGAGTAGCTATTTGGTTTTGAGATTTGATTTTAGTGCCATTGATATTTATGATGTGGAGGAGAGTTTTAGATATGATGTACAGGTAACACTTAGAAGTTTTGTAGATAGATACAACTTAGATATTCAGTTTGATAATAAGAATCCAATATCTATGTTTAAAGATATATTTGATTATATCAAAAAACACCAACTCAAACTCTATGTTTTGATAGACGAATATGACAATTTCGCCAATAAACTACTCCTCAACAACAGAGAAGACTACCTCAATATCGTCTCAAAAAAAACAGCCTCATTCAAACAGTTTTTTACCATGCTAAAAGCAGGAACTTCTGGAAATAACGCTCCGATAAAACGAATGTTTATCACAGGGGTGACACCTATGACGATGTATGATGTAACGAGTGGGTTTAATATTGGAAAAAATATATCATTAGATAGTAGATTTCATAATCTAATGGGATTTAATCAAAATGAGCTAGAGATGACGCTTAAAGCATTTGGTATAGAAGAAAAAGTAGATAAATTACTGCTCCAAGAGTGGTACAACAACTATATTTTTAGTGAAGATACCACAGAAGCGATTTACAATACTGATATGATTTTATATTTTATAGATAAATTTATAGTTCACTACAAACTGCCTAGAGAGATGATAGATATAAATGTACGAAGTGACTACTCTAAACTTAGAAGCATTATCTATACCAATAAAAAACTAAATGGAAATTTTACTGCTCTGCAAACATTAATTGGTGGAGAGAGTATCTCAATTAGTAATCTAGTTCAAGATTTTAGTGCTTTGAATCTGCAAAAAGAGAATAACTTTAAATCTTTTATGTTCTATCTGGGATTGGTGACCATAAAAGATAGACAACTAAAACTAAATCTCAAAATCCCAAATGAGACAGTCAAACGGATAGATATAGATTTTTTGATAGATGCGTTGGAGCTTGAAAAGGTTTTTGAGATAAACATAGATAAGCTATCTGATTTATTGGCTGAGTTTGCCTTGCATGGTGATTTAGAAGTATTCAAATATTTAGCCAAAATGATAAAAGAGAACACAGGTATCAGAGATTATATCTACAATGAACAGACTGTTAAATCTATGTTTCTAGCCTATCTCTCTTTGACCCCTTATTATGTCATAAAAAGTGAAAATGAGTTAAACAAAGGGTTTGCTGATATTCTACTCAAACCCTTCAATCCTTATGTTGAGTTCGTAGGATTGCTAGAATTCAAATACATTAAACGAGGTAAAAAGAGACCAACCCAAAGAAAGATAGATAGTTTAGTCCAAGATGCCGAAACTCAACTTAATGATTATGAAAAAGATGAGTTAGTACAAAACTATATAGACAAAGGGTTAAAACTGCAAAAGGTTGTGCTTGTTTTTTGGGGGTGGGAGATGGTTTACTTGCAACACTTGTGAAATACCTCTAGCTAAAGAGGTAGAGATAGTTCACCTTTTTGCAACTCTATATAATTCTCAATTTTTGGAGAAACGGTACAGTCAAGATCTATACCTATCTTTTTTATCTTATCTCCTAATCTATAACTAACGCACCATCTAGTGGTGTTGTGGTCTTAATATAAATCAGATCATTAAGTTCCATTATCTCTGTTGTACTTCCAGCACTGTATGGGGTTTTTGTTGATTTAATCTCTTTCTCTTCTCCTGTTGCCACATCGATTTGGACAAACTTAGTTTGGGTTTTACCATCTGCATCTGTTGTTGCTACTGCTTTGTAGATTACTCCATTTTTCTCAACTGTTGAAGTGGTCTGCACATTCCCCTCTTTATCTATCTCTACCTTGGAGCCAGGAATGGCTGAGGTGGTTACTGTTACCCCATTTTTTGTTCTGATCTCTTGTTTTACCGAACCATCAATAGCCAGTGTACTTTTTATGGTTGCACCACTATCTGTCTCTACTGTAGTATGCATATTCCCTTTGGCATCAACCGAGGTTTCACTTTTTGGTATAGCTACTTTGATTGAGGAGGCAACAAGATTTCCATCTTTGTCTGTTGACTCTATCTTCCCTTCCATCGTTCCACTATCATGGACTGCTACTGCTATTTTTTTATCCTCTACCTGCATAGTTGCTGTTGTAATATCATCTGTCTTATCAATATTCACATCCATACTCTCATCAAATTTAGCTGTAGTCTCATCTTTATCTCCATCTCCACCAATAATAGTATCATTTGATGGTGTCTCTGCTGTTGGCTCCTCTTCAGGGGCTACATATGGTGCAGACTCCGTTATCACCGAAAAGCTCTCTGTAGTATCTCCAATTTTCAAAGTAGCAGTCGAAGTTGTACTATAAGAGCTAGAGCTTGTTAATCTAACGGTAACATTGTCATTACTGTCAACTGTTCCATTGGCATCTGTCCAAGCTCCTCCATTGATGCTATACTCTCCATCTGTTATAGAGATAGGAGTATCATTATCAATCCCCTTGATTTCTACACTATTTGACTCTATCACAGTTGACCTAGCTTGAGCTGTTTTATCTGTAAAGTTAAAACTATCAGGTATCGTATCCATAACTGTGATATTAAACTCTCTATAAATAGTAGCTACACCATCACTAATAGTAAGATTTACCTCTGTAACTCCACTCTGATTGGCTTCTGATGATACAGTTAAATTAAACTCACCTCCAAAATAGTTAGCATAGCCCATACTGTTATCCCAATTTTTAGAGAGTTGGATGATGCTTGTATCATTAGTCTCAAAACTGATATTCAAATCATCCATCTCCACATCATTAACTCCAATTAAGCTAATATTAAAACCATTAAAGTTCGCATTTTTAGTGATATTTGCTATTGGATTGAGCGTAGGAGCATCATTAGTTGCTGTTATCTCTATGGTTCTTTGAACAGTTGTAGAGGTAGCTTTACTATCTGTGATATTCAAATTTAAAACTCTATTGGTCGCATTTGGATTTTCCGTATTACTATTCTTATAAGTTATACTCCTAAGAGCCGTCTGATAGTCACTTATATCAGCTGTTCCACTCAAACTTAAGAGACCTGTTAAGCTATTAAAATCTCCACTAATCCCATTTTGGTCTGTAAAGTGTAAAACATCTTCACTACTTATAAAGTTATTACTTATCGCAACTTTTGCACCTACTATATCTTCATCACTTGGATTTAGAACAGTTATTAGTGAAGTTATAGATACATTTCCATCGCCCTCTGTGTATGTGATATTTGCACTCTCCAAACTGCTCAAAGAGAGTTTAGCAAATGTTGTAAAATCCCAATCACCTTTCGTTGTAATACCTGCATAGTTATTTGGAGTATTAGCTTTGTCTTTTATAACTCCACCATCAATCGTAACATAATATTTTGTATTAAAATCAAAATCATCAGTTGGGTCAATCGTTACTGTATTATTAGATATAGTAACTCTATCTCCTGGTATATCTATCTCTTCAACAATACTATCATCACTGTCACGCTTGATTACAATATCTCCAGTTCCTTTTTGAACATTCTTATCAAAAACAATGGTAAGATTACTATCAATTGGAGTAGAACTGTTTCCATCATTTGGTGAAAAACTAACAACTGTTGGTGCAGTCGTATCAGGTGCTACCGTGAATGTTATATCTTCATTTTTTCTATTCCCTGTCGTATCCTGCACACCACGATAAGACAACTGGTAGGCTTCATCATCTATTAAATTCTCTATTGGATTAATGGTTATTATTTTTTTAGCTGAATCTATGGTTGCTGTAAAGTCAACGGCTGTACCACTACTATCTGTTTGGGTCAAAGTAATCAAACTTGCCACATTCGCATCTGTAATCCATACATTACCACCGGTCCTAATCACTTCATCAAATGTAATGGTCAAATTAGCATTACCTGCATGTGTTGTACTACCACTTAGAGGGTCAAAAATAGCCGTTGGAGTAGTTGCATCTACTGTAAAGCTTGAAATGAGCAATGGAGAGTTTACATTACCTACTGCATCGGTAACGGTAATAGTACAATCATTATAAGTTCCATCAGCCAAAGCAGTGCTATTATCTGGTTGTGTTAGCGTCACGGTAACAACTCTTGTACCACGTCTTAGTGTTGTAGAGCTTGAAGTGCCACATCTTCCACCCATAGTCAGTGTTCCAGACTCCGAAGTATTAAAAATATAATCAGGTGTGTTTTCTCCGGAACGATAGGCAATAGCTGTATTCTCGGTAACTACTGGTAATACGGTATCTTTTTCAACGGTATCTCTTTCGTAAATTCCCTCATTCCCAGCTGGGTCTATCAAAGCAGCTCTCAAAGTCAATGTATCATCATCCAAACCTGAAACATCAATATTTGTTACAGCCTCTGTAGTACTTTGAACAGTAGCTGAACCAGTCACGGGATCCGTCCTCCGATAGTTATCATCAATACTATACTCATAGGTTGTTCCAATTTCAGCACCTGTAAAACTAAATGCAACGGAAGCTTTATTGCCAAAATTTACCGGGTCTGAAGCAAAGTTCACACTATAACCAGATGGAGCAATATAATCAGGGGTAGTAAAGATGTATTCCTTCATATTTATAAACTTACCACCAGAGAAATTAACCGAAAAATACTCATCCATTCCGAGGCGATCATTTATGAAAACATAAGTTTCCCCCTCGGTCACCACATTGGGCATATAGTCAGAATGACAAGACGACGGATCCTGACGGTCACTGCAATAGTGGGCGAAGTAAAAAGTAGGTTTCCCGAGATACCCACCCGTGCCGATTTTCGGCACAGTAACGGAAGCATCAATTACACCTGAATAATCTTTGCACTGGAAAGACGTTGTACCATCGTCCATTTCATGTATCTTATAATACCCACACGGCTCAGCAGACGCGGGAGCAACATAACCAATGACTAAAAAACTAAACGCAACCCAACGGCTCCAACGCTTGAGATAGCTCTTGATGCGATTAGTAGTCGCACTTTGCTCATAAAGCCAAGAAATTTTTTTATCTCGTTTCTTGATGGAAGCTAAAGAAGCTGCAACACCTGTTGTATTGATATGCAAACCTAAGAAATCAAATCCTTTTTGGACTTTTCCTATAAAGGTTTTGTTAGGAGCTACCTGCAACTTTAGTGCCTTTAATACATTAGACATCAATTTTCTTTTTTTTAAAATCCTCATCTATAAACTCCTTGATGGTTTTTTGTTTTAATTTTTAAAACATAATTTTCTCATTTCCACGCTATCCGTGGAAATGTATCGTTAAGATTGACCTCTCTGGTCACTTAACACCTCGCTCTGCTAATCTTACAATTTCAAAATTGTTTTGATAGATGGAGATAGTATAGTGAAAAAAAATCGAATAAAAATCTAAAGATTATTTTTTTTTGATTATTTTGTATTAAATTTGGGACTTAAAGATAGAAATATTTTTATCTGTTTTGGGGTGTGTTTGGATGTTTTTAGTTTCTTCTTAGAGGTTAAAAGTTATTGTGATGTTTATCGGAAGTGATGACTTTAGTCTCATCAAAACAAAAAGGGCAGAAACTCTACCCCTAGAATTATCCTATTTAAATTTCTTTATCTCTTCAACACTCAAACCTGTTTTTAGAGCTATAATTTCAATATCTAAAATATCCAATAGATTTTTGGCTATCTCAATCTCTCTCTCTTTTTTAGCCTTTTTTCTCTCTTTTTTCAAATATTTCTCATCCGAATACTCATCTATCATTCTCGCTCTCTCTTTGGGAGTGATATTATCACTCTCTATCTCATTAATGACCTCTTGGATAATCTCATTTTTATAGTCATCTCTATTCATCTCTTTATCCAAACTATCCTCAATAGCCATCAACCACTCTCTATAAGCTTTAGGAGTCTCATCATTTAGATATTTTGGGCAGAGATATAAAATCTTGTGAGGTGTTTCAGATACATAATTCCCTTGTAAATCTTGTGGTCTAAAGTCAGTAATCAATATATCTTTTTTATGTTTATCCCCTGAAGTTAAGACAACGATTGTGTAAACTCTCATTGAAGCATGATAATCATAGGAGTTTTTTATCTGTTCAACTAGAGCAATAGAGTGATAATGTAAAAATCTATCATAGTGGTCAGCATATCGTTTATGTTGAATATCGACAATGATTCTATTTTTTTTATCCTCTGCAAAGAGGTCAAATTTGCTATCAACTTTTCCGATAATAGGAGAGAAGGATTTTTCTGTCTCGACTTTATCGATTTCTATATCAATCCCTAGCATATCTTTTACAAAAGCTGTAAATAATTTTGGTTTAGAAAAAGCTTTTTTGAAAATAAC
>NZ_JAACKB010000366.1 GCF_010892395.1 Sulfurovum sp. bin170 | reverse complement strand
ATTTACAGCTGTTCCAGGGTCAACTTCACTATTTGGAAGTGGCTCTTGATATAGTACAGTTCCCTCTTCAATATCATCACTTGTCTCCTCGACAACAACAACTCCTAAAGTTAATTGTGCATCTATAAGTTTATACTCTGCATCATAACGGTCAAGATTTATTAAATCAGGAACTTCAACTTTTTCAGGTCGAACAGCTATCTCTATATTAATCTCGCTACCTTTTACAACTTCTGTACCAGCATCTGGAGTTTGAGTTAAAATAGTGTTTTCAGGGGCATCTTCTGATATGGTATAACTCTGTTTACCAACCAGTAATCCCTCTCTAGCTAGTATGGTTTGAGCCTCTTGAATATCTAGTGAGACGATATTAGGTACTTCAACTCTCTCAACTCTTGGTACTAACCACTCTGCTCTCTCACACACCTCATCTTGTGCTACAGCAATAGCAAATAGATTTCCTGTTCTCATCGCCTTTTTGAGTCCAGCAATAGCCTTTTCATAAAGTTCTAGCTGTGTTGGTAAAGCTTCTGCTTTAATCTCATCTATCAGTTTACTCTCTTGCTCTGCTAGATGCCTCATTAGAGTTAAAAAATCTTTTTCACTAAGATAGATACGATTATCAATCGCCTCTTTTACTCTTTTTACAATATCTATAGCCACTCTACTCTCAAAATGTTCTAGTACAGAACTAAAAGCTTTGAGCTTATATTTCAATGCCTTATCCATCAAGAAACGAAGTACCATATTGAGATTTGATTTGATACTTGTAATCTCTAAATGAAGTTGTTCAAGAACGGTCTCTGAGAGTTCAATATTTATACTTTTGTTATCATCATCTGGTAGAATCTTTATAGTTTTATCTTTTGATTCAAGTTTAATATCTCCACCACTACTTTGTATGAGATTGATACTCTTGATTGCTCCTACCTGATCGGCTCTAACTCTGTGTGGATTATCTGTACTATTTATATGAGCAGTAACATCATTATCAATCTCTTGATTACTTCGTATGATTTTACGCTCACTACTCTTAACTATATAAGTATCACTATTCTCATTTTTCTCCAAAGTAGCTAGAAATACACCTTTATGATTCTCTTTGCTTGTATAAAGTCTGAGTTCAAAAGTCTCTAGGATACGATTAGAACAACAGTTCTCGTCACAGCTCTCTCCTTTGGTTATCGACTCTACACTATCCTTCTTACACTCTTTGTACTCTATATAGAGATAAAGAATTTCATTTAAAGAGTTATTTTTTATAGAAGCTTTATTACGATTCATGATAATGAGATTTCCACAAGAGTCCAATGCTTCTCCAGCTGTAATATTCATCGTGAGATTATCATCTTCTTTTTTAATAACATTTGAGACATCAAGCCCACTAAGAATACCACTCCCTTCAAGTTCTCTGTTTAAGAGGAGACTCTTCCTATGAAAATAGTCCTGTTCAGTCTGAAAATCATCTACTGTGAGTAGTTTGCCATAGAAGTAGTTATTTCGTTCAAATGCAACTACCATTTCGTTATTTTTTTTATTATCTGTTTCCACTGTTTATCCTTTAATGTAAAATGGCATCACTATCAATGCGTACGCGTTCCAAACTTCTCATATCACCCTCGGTAGCAGGAGCCAACCCACCAAAAGGTATCCGAACATCACCTAGATGCACTTTTCTCTTTTCAAGCTTCGTATTGATTTCCAAAAAAACATAACTTCCCAAAAGGATATTATGCTCTAGGGGAACTACACTAGCTTTTGTATAGGCAGGTTTCCACTCCTCTACTATGCGTCTGATTGTCTTCACCTCCTCCATGTTGTTATACTGTTCAGGTTTTAGAAAAACACAAAAGCTATAGTTGTCTATATCTTTATCTTTTTGACATCGTCTATGCATAGGCTCTTGAATGAGTGGAACAGTGCCACTATAGATTTCAATGACTCGTTCAATACCCTTTCTCGTACCACGAATATCAAAAAGTTTTGGAGCTTCACTGATAAGCTTTCGCCAACTCTTCTCATCCCAACTCTCATCATAGGTTAACCCCAACCAGCTAGAGAGCCATGCCAAATTCTTTTTTGAGGTCTCTTTGCTATCTATAAGTGAAGGGGTATTGGCTCTTCTTTCTTCGAGTTCTAAGAATGTGGTTTCAAATATAGAGAAAAAACGCTCCAATATCATGGCAGATTTTTCATTCTCGTGATAGTAAGTTGGTAGATACTCTAGGTAGGTTGAGCGAGGATAGATTACTCTTAGACTTTTGATTGTTGGTGAGTTTTGGAGTGTCTGGTCTCCGATTAGATATATTTTCAAAAATAGGTATTGTCCTTGAAGATTATCAGGCAGAAGCGTATCTCTGTTTAGATTTTTTATAGTTGTATAAGAGCTACCATCAGGTAATGGATTCTCATTACTTGCTACTACCTCCATGCGAATATCACACTCATCTGGAGTATCATAATCTATGAATATCTTGTGCCAACGAGTATTATACTCTAGCGAATCCACCAATAGATATAGAGGGCTGTTTTGTGATATATATTCACGACTCTGCATTGAATATCTAAGCTCTCCACTCTCCAACTTCCAACTCCTACCCATGCAGTCTTCAAGAGGATATGATGATGGTTTATCTACAGAGACAATCTCACCACCCTCATTTAAAACTATCGGCTCATCAGTAGCGTTCTCTTTTATAGCTATTAGACATCTTGCAAAACTAGGAACCGATGGCTTTAGCCTCGTCTTGTTCGGGACTAAAGTCTCCGATTCCAAAGAGTTTTGCAAGATGTCTATTAACTTTTCACTATATTTAGAGATGGAAGAGGCTACAATATTTCTGCTCCATATGGTCTGTCCATTAGCCAAGAAGTGACCCTCTATACGCTCGTTGAACTGAACAATAACTATCTCTCCAATAGATTCAATATCTTTGATGGGTTCATCAAATTGTAAAGCTGTTTTTTGAAGAGTCTCCACACTACTATAGTATCGCCAAATCAGCCCAAAATTATCTAATAGAAGTAACTCATCTCTGTGATCTCTATAGCAGAATGCTTTGATAAGAAAATCTAGTTTTTGGGGTGGATAGCTAACAGAACGCATCTTAGACGGCAGAGATACTCCATTCTTATCAATAGAGTAGTTGCTATCCCCCTTGATTCTCTCTGCACTTATAAATTGTTGTTTTTTCTTTTTCACAATGCACCTCCACACGCTAGGCTACTCTTTTCAAATGTCACTCTATGAACTAGACTTCTAATAAGCGACTTCTTTTCGATGGTATATACTTTTTTTCTGTTATCATATGTTCCCTCTCCATGAAATGATATATCAAATATACATGAGATACCCTCTATAGACTCAACTAGAGCATATATATCTGAAACATAGACTCCACGCCCAAACTCCCAACCACTCTTATCATCTCCACCTCTTAGTGGATGTAGATACTCATCAATAGCCTCTACACTGTCTCTGCGAACTCGCCCCATGTCAAAATGTGCATGAATTTTTATGTGAAGAGTGATTCCCACCTCTGTATAGATTGGTTTGATAACATCTATAACTGTGGTAATAAGCCGTCTGCTATCCAAAAATCTACAGACTCGTCTACAGAAGAAATCATCAGGCATTGGATAGTCACCTCTACTATATGGGACAACAACAACAGCTACACAGTTCTTTTTTTGCTTATCTACAAAAGCTTTTACTCTTGCTACACGCAGACCTGCTGTCATCTTGGCAAGGGTCTCATAATCCTCTAGTGTTACAGCCTGTGTAGGTGTTTTCCAACGCTCTATAATCGTAGCAAAGCGTCTCTCATAACTAGGGATAGACTCTGCACCATTAATGCCTCTAGGATTATAAAAATTTAACGCTTCAAAACCTTTAATAGTCCAAGAGTCAGCCCTATTGGCTACTACTCCACTCTCACCTCTAGTTATAAGATATTTGCAGATAATAGTATCGCCATACGGAGCGATAGAACCTCTCTGCCCATCTCCAAAGAGAACCTTTTGTGTGGTATTATCATAGATAAAATCTCTATCCTCCTCTTTGGAGTTTTGAAGCGTATCAACACGCCTCCAAGACTCTATCTTGCCACCACTCTCTACCTCAATAGCAACTCCACTACCCTTAGCATCCAACAGAGACTCATGACCCAAAGTCAACTCTTGATTCGCTTCACCACTACTTGTTATCCTCTCCACTATAGCTTCACTCTGCTCTATCTCTATACTGTTAAGATAGATATTTTTGATAAAAGGGGCAATCATATATGAGCTGTTTTTCAATCTACATATTATTAAAACTTTTGCACTGCTACTAATTGGTTTGTCAATTGTAAATGAAACCATACCACTATAACGAAGATTTAGACTCTTATCCTCTTTTGGTTCTATCCAATAAGTTACATCATCTATAGTTATATACCACTCTAATTTAATACTATCATGCTCTTGCAACCATAGATAATCATCTCTCCACTCCTGATTATAAGAGGGAAGATTAGACTCATCTAGTTCAATATATAGATTTAGATCTTTTGAGGGAATCCCATTTAAAATGAGACGGAAAAAGTTCTCCTCTTTAGGCTCCTCTCCAAAAGCATAAAAAGGCTCAATCTCACCACTATCAACTCGTCGTGATATAAACAATTCACTCTCTCTAAATACATCAATACGGTCAATTTTAGCAGGATTTCCACAAAATCTATTTTTGGTACGAAAGACTCTTTTTCTCTGGTTTATCTCCATCTCAATAGCCGTTCCTACATCAATTTTTATATCAGATGAGACACCCTCCGTAGAGACAATCATCCCCTTTGAAGCTCTGGCACTAGGGTAGTGGTCTCCAAGAAGTGCCAAAAACTTCTGTAGGTGCTTAGGGGTAATACGATTGAGCCGATAGAGTTCAATATCACTTAGCCACGATAGCATCTCCAAAAAGGTAATCCCTGGGTCTGATAGATTATGCTCACTCCATCTTGGGGCATCTTTGGGCAATCTAGCCTCTGACTCCTCTCTGAACTCTCTGTATCCAATATCATCAAGCTCTGGTACTATAATACTCATCTCTCTACCTCCACTACTATGATTTTATGTTCACCTGATGCAATAAGTGCATAAGGGGGAATCGGTATAGATTTACTATTTGAGTCACTAAGAACTCTCTTATCATTAGCACTCTTCATTATCACCTCAATATTACTTATATAATCCACATAGGGGATATGCTCCAACAGACCAATTACATCTGATAGGCATACAGATTCTCCAAACTCCCATCCAGCTCCATTAATTTTCCCACTCAATGGATGTAGATAAGATTCAAGGGAACTTAAAGTATCTTCATGAATACGGTCTGCGTAAGAGACCTCTTTGGTGTGAAGAGTGGCTACTACATTGATACAAACATATTCAGGAGCAATTACTTCTAGTGAAGATACGGCAGAGATTCTTGAATCAAGATACTCCGCTATCTGCTGACGAAGCAGAAAGGAAGGTTTTGGCATCGGTTCATCTAAAAATGGCAGGAGAACAACACTGTTACTACCACTTTCACTTAATGAAAAAAGTTTTGCTTGTGCTATGTCTGCTGAAGCTTCATAGACTAGTGATTCAATATCTTGCTGATTAATGCCACGATTACGATGGCGTATCCTAGCAGGTGCTTTTTGGATAAGCTTCTCATTGGACTCTGCTTTGGCTCCTCCTGCTATAGAGAGTGGATTGGTAACCTCCTTGACAGCAGGTATTGTAGTGATTAATTTCTTGACACTGTGAGCTTCTCCGTTGGCTCCAACCTCTCCACCATGACTATATTTAGCCCAAACACTGTTTAGATAGATGCCTTGGATAATATCCCCTTGGTCACCATCTCCTACTGGTATATCAAAAAAGTTGGAATCAGAAGGCTTCGCCTCCGTTGTTTGGGAGCTATCCTCAATAAAATCAATCCTAATCCAATATGCCAAAGTGGCAAATAGCGTAGATGCTCTCTGCTCACTTGGAGCCAAAAAACTTATGGTTCCACTGTTTTGAAGTGCTTGGCTCTTATCCTCTATTTTTAGTTTTCTCCATGTAGAATCTATATCTTCATAGAAGCACTTAATAGTACGAGTGAGTTTTAGCTGACGAATAGCTACAGCAAAAAAGAGACTTACTAACCCCAACTCAAAAGGGTTATCAAATCCCAAATAGAGAGACCTATCTCTACCCTCAAAACTTTTAAAGATAGGAGTTGGTATCTTTTGATGTTTTTTATAATTATAATTATTGTAGGCAATAATAGTTTGAAACTCCTCTGTTGACCCTTTGACTGTTATATAGTTAAAGCTCAATGTTGGTGCTGTATAGGTGGTGCTTAGTGCATTTTGAGTAATCTCAAAGGTGGTTGTTTTTCCTTCTGAACTTAGACACTCTTTGGTTACTACCTGAGCTGTATTAATCGTGGTTTGAGCATATCCACCTGCAACAATACGCACCCGTATCCAGTAGCTCTCTATATCATTGTGTTTAAAGAGATTAATATCATTGGGTATGGTAAATATAACATCTTTTTCTCTATATTTTATATTCAATTGTTGCCAACTTTTACCACTATTGTACTCCCATGATAGAGTAGCTTTACCATCTGTTAGTAAACCTATATTATCCAAGAGTAATTTTACCTTATGACCACTCTTTGAAAACCCCTCCGTTGAAGCTAGATACCAGCTATCTTCAAGCTTAGGCTCCTCTCCAAAAGGGAAAAAAATTTCACTCAAATCAATAGGCACATCATTGGTAAAAGAGGCATCAAGTCCACTAATCGAACTTAGACGAATAGCAAAATTATCTATACTTATTGGTTTATCTACAACATCTATCGTGGCTCTAATCCAATATCCCTCTTCACCATTAACCGTGGTAGTGGAGGTTGGTGTTGTTTGCTTCTTTTTTAGATAGATATACCGTTTTCCAACTTTTTTTCTAAACTCTATCCATCTTTGAAGCTCTCCATTATCTTCCCAATAGAACCACTTTATATCTTTTTGGCTATCTTCTTGATATGGAATACGCAGAGTAACCCTCTGTCTCTCTCCATAACCTTTTTGAAAACGGAAAAGTTTATCATCTCTAATATAGAGTTCATGCCTATTCGCTTCACCCTTGGAGTCCAAAAAAGCATCTTTTTTAGCGATAAGTTGTGACCATATATCACTGATGGTATCCTCTCTCTTATTAACAAAATAGCAAGAGAGTATCTCTGCTCTCATCGCTGTAAACTCACTTTGCGTCTCAAAAACCTCTTTTGATTGACTCATAAGCTGACTTTTTATAGGTATCCGTGCTGATTTGGCTCCTTTTTTTCGTAACTTAAACTCTATCGGAGTTAGGGCTGATTGTGCCTCTTTGGGTCTCATCTCTAGTCTGTCAAGATAGGATAAAAAGAGTTTTTGAGGTACTCTGTTGAGTCGATTAGCAATCTGTGTGGACATCTGACTAAAGGATTTAGCCACAGCCCAACCCACCTCACCATCTCTTGGTTTCCACTCTGGAAGATATGAGGGAATTAAATCTCTTATGGAGTTCTCAAAATCTTCTACTTTATCTAGTGTCAATATTGGTGGTCTCATCTCAACGCCCCTCGCTCATATGGTAGGGATA
The DNA here is from genome assembly GCF_010892395.1 of Sulfurovum sp. bin170. Taxonomy (GTDB): domain Bacteria; phylum Campylobacterota; class Campylobacteria; order Campylobacterales; family Sulfurovaceae; genus UBA1140. Next base: position 4,343 of record NZ_JAACKB010000366.1, on the reverse strand, counting down.
GACTATATTGTATCTACTATTGGTACTTATAACTCGATACTCAATATCAAACTTCAAAATACCACTATCTATATACTCACTTCGAATATCCATCACCTCTATCCGTGGTTCATAAAGAAGTAGAGCTTTTCGAATATCCTCTCTCATACGCGTCATGGTGACCGAGTTAATCACCTCAAAAACAAAAGAGTGAATCCCACAACCAAACTCTGGCTCCATCACCCTCTCACCTTTGGCAGTTTTGAGTATAATCAAAATAGCTTCTCTAATATCCTCACTCTCTTCACTAAGTAGAAATGCTCCATCATCACCAATATCGACAGGAAATTTCCATCCACGTCCTAAAAATTCTCTCTTCATAACACTCTCCTAGCCAATCAATACAGTAGCCTCACCCATAGCGATGCTATTGGGAGGACCACTCTCTACTATACTATCACCCATACGAGCAACAGGCATACCGTTTATAAACACCGTTGTACTACCCATAACAACCATGCCACCAACATGAGGTACTGTACCTGTTACCAGTGGACAGGCATGAAAGTCTATCCCCACTCGCCAAGCAGGAAGCCCACCGATAAGCACATTGGCACTCCCTGGACCAGGAGAGAGTGGTGTTCCGTGTGAAGTGGTATCGCCCACTCTAGCTACTGGATTTCCCATCAGTTTATCTTCACTAGTGAACCTTTGATAGTAGTAATAGCAGAGCTTATTAGCTCCGTACCACTTCCACCCTCTAGTTTCAGTGAAGCTCCTGCTTTTATTGTTACATTCATACCACCCTCCAAGATGAGGTCACCACTACTTTTGATGGAGACTTTGCCACTATTTGCCTCCATCTTTATCTCACTACCACCACTATCTTGGATTAAAATCTCATTTTTATCATCATTAATCACTATCGTGTGTCCCCCTTTACTTAGCAGAGTCACCGTTTTACTCTTGTCATCAAACTCAATCTTATGCTCATCTGATGATGCTAAAGTCAACTTCTCCTCCCCATCACTATCATCAAAAGTTAGTGAGTGACCACTTCTAGAGACTATTTGTCTAATGTTATTCTTCTCATCATCATTGTTCTGTGGAGGAAGATTTAGACCACTCCAGAGAGAACCAATAACCACAGGATACTCAATCTTGCCATGTTCAAAGACCACCAAAACCTCATCATCAATCTCAGGAATAAAATAGATTCCCTGCTCACTCCCTGCCATAGGGGTTGAGACTCTTGCCCAAAATGATTGCTCACCCTCTTGTAGCCAGTTAAACTGTACTTTTATGCGTCCAAATGATTCAGGGTCAACATTATCCACAACCAAAGCAGATACAACACCCTTATGCTCTCCATTTTGGGTTGTACTTTTTATTCTCTCAAAGGGATTCATGGATTCTGTCTCCTCTCATCTCAAAGTGGGTTGTAAAACCCTCTTCACCAATACGATGAATCACACGCGTTAGATAGTACTTACCATTGTGTTCTCTACAAAAACCTTTTAGCTCTATCACCGTGGAAGGGGCTAGTGTTGGTACTCCGATTATCGAGCCTTTCAGTTCTACAAAAGTATAAGCAAATCTCCTCATCATCGCATCTGCCTCAGACTTTGCTGACTCACTATTCTCATAGTTTTCACTAAGAGGATAGGATATATCAGAAAGCCCCAATCTATCAAGAGAAGCAGAAGCACTCTCCCAACTACTCTCCACACTACCTACCTCATCCAAAGTTGACTCCTCTGCAATCGCCTCTCTATTTAGTACATCCCACCCCTGTGTCTTTACAGACTCAAAGAGATGAGTAATGTCATGCCGACAACTAATTTGCAAAGGAGTAACACCAAAAGTAAAAACTTCATCTGTGGCTCTATCAACAGCAGGTGACTTAAAACAGATAGTCTCACCTCTACTATGGAATTCAAAACCACATCTCTTTGCAAGTCGTGCAAGAAAAGAGAAATCACTCTCATGGTCTTGTTGTATATGGTTGTAGATAACCCCACTATCCTCTATATCACTCTCTAAGCCATAATTAGCAATAACAGCACTAGCCACCTCACTATCACTCATCTCCGAAAAGCTTCTCTGATTATACTTTTTCATAAGCAAAAAGAGCAAATCACACCCCTCGACCTCTATGCTCAAATGTTTATCATCTCCATAGTGATAAGTCACAGAGCTTATAACTCCATCCATCACATCCACAAACTCACTTAGATACCCTATACGAATCTTCACACTAGCACCCATCTTGAAAATCCAAGGCTCTGTTATCTCTAATGTGTCACTTATTGTCTTGGTAATAGTCATACTAAAGAGCGAAGCCATCTCACTACTCAAATCAACCTCTAAGTTGGTGACATAGAGATGAGATTTACTAATCAACTCTCCATCGATAAGAACCTCAACCTCGGGGGCATTAAACTCTTGGTTTTTGGAGGCTAGTGAGGACATTACTTATCCTTTGGTGCTAATCTCACCATAGAACCCAGTTCTATATTAAGTGGGTCATCAATCCCATTATCTCTAGCCAACTTACGCCATAGTGTGGGGTCTTGATAATGATTGTGTGCTAAATAAAATAGTGATTCACCCTCTTTTAGTTGATGGACTTTAGTGACATCTGATGAGTGAAGTTCATTCTCTTTTTCAATCTCCTCGGTACTCTTGTAGCGTTTGAGTTTGAGCGTCACATTGGCTCGTGCTGGTGTTCCATCACTATAGAAGTAGGTAAACTTACGGCTATACTCACTAACAACCCCATAAAAGGTAAGCGACCCCCAAACAAATTGACAAGGTGGAGGTGCATGTAACTTCTTATCCATCCTGCTAATATCATCCAAATTAAACAGTTGAACTCTAACATCTATCCCTTCACTTGTCGTATCAAAAAGAAGATTTAGAGTCAAATCACCCTCTTTGATACTCTTGAACTGGTCAATCGCATTTTTGAGTCCAACAAGCTCATCTTCTTTATAGATATTGGTTAGAGTTTCTGTATACTCATTGGGATTAAACGGCAACTCGAAAGATTCATCTTTATACTCACCTGCCATTATATTGATTGTCATCTTCTCCACTACTTGCTCCTTACCATACCCTCATGGGCAATCTCTAACTCTTCAATAGCCACAGAGTTACTAGTAGCACTAAGTGTTGTACTACTCCACTTAATAGGGTAGGCGTTGTTAAAAACAAAATAGGTCTGTACTCCTCTAGCTTCATCTAACATAGTCACTTTGATACTCTTCTTTTCCAGCGCTTGTCCATATAGTACCGCATCTCTACAGCGAGAAAACCATCTCCATAGCTCATCATCAACACTCATGCCACTCTTGAGTTTGAGTGTACTTTGCACAACTGCTTTTGGAAGTTTATGGACAAAGTAACCTCCCCCCTCTCTATAATCCTCCGTCTCTATCGTTTGCTCAAAACCACTCACTTCTGAAAAGCCACCTACTACAATGCCATTAAACTCTACTAAAAATCTAAAATTTAGTATTTTTTTTGCTCTACTATCTGCCATAGTCTCCTCCTCTTCTCATGATTTCACGACTCCATTTTGCTTCAACTTTTGCCATCACATCAGAGCTGACTCTTTGGATAACTCTCTGCTCTACAGTGTTTATTAAATTCTCTATCTTCTCTTCATGGCTATCTGTTACCTCTACACCATTTTTTATAGTTATTGGGGAGTTAATGTTACTGTATGAGTTGGTATTTTGTTCCTCTTTTTTTATATTCTCTTTTTTGTAAGTTATCTCTACGATTGTGTTATCTGCTCTGTTATAGTTTAGCTCCGTAGGTGTGACCATGTCACACACTATATTCTGATTTGAATTGAATGAATATTTTGAATTTTTATTTAAAATACTTCTTGAAAAACTAGGAAACGATGGCTTTAGCATCGTTATATTCGGGACTAAAGTCTCCGATTCCAAAGCGTGCTTCTCGTTCCATCCTCTCTGAGGTGGAATGTTTAGAAGATTCAATCGTTGATTTTTGTTGTTACTGCCTATGCGTTCCACCTCAGAGAGGATGGAACGAGAAAATGTGAAAGAGTTTGCTGTTTTATATTTTGAAGAGCTATATTTAATATCTCCACTTCTATGAAAAATAAAACTGTTTTTTAAACTTTTTAGATTTTTTAACTTTTGAAATGCTTTCATACTCTCATATTGATAAAAAGAGAGAAAATTGTTTTTATTCTCTATACTCTTATTCGACATCTTGTAAAACACTTTGGAATCGGAGACTTTAGTCCCGAATATTGCGAGGTTAAAGCCATCGGTTCCTTTCTCGTTCCACCTCTCCTGAGGTGGAATGAATAGAGAGTGAGGAATATT
>NZ_JAACKB010000365.1 GCF_010892395.1 Sulfurovum sp. bin170 | reverse complement strand
AGACCCAAAACTGTACTGACAGTATGAGCAATATTCATATATAACTCATCTTCATTTTTATTTTTTTTCTTATCTTTTTCAGGGTTGTTAAGATACTGTTGACACTGTACATCAGATTTCAAGATAAACTCATCAATAAACTCATTTCGTCCATCTTTAGATATGTTGGGTTTTAGTTTTGCAATGAATGTCGATTCATTTGTTGTAAATCGTAATGATTTTTGTTCACCTGATGCATTCAGATTACTTTGTTGAAGTGTAGATGGTACACACCCTGTAAGTAGTATAGCTATAGTCGTTGTGAGAAGTAGTGGTTTTTTCATATTCCCTCTTTATTATAGAATTAATCTATTATACTTTGTTTTGCTTTATAAATCCAACTGATATCCATTTCTTTTGAAAAAGTATGAATTACTAGATTAGTGTTTTAAGGTTGCATCCGAGTCTGATGATGTCTTAGACTATAGGTCAATACCAATGAATTAGCGAGGATGAAGCCATCGTTTCCTTATATGCAATCTGCATTTTTGGAATCGGCGTGTTTACACCCGAACTATTTGGTTCAAAAAAAGCTTGATTCATTGCTATTGATTCTATCCTCCCCAATCCTTTTCTCCACCCACTCAATAACCCTCATCACAGATGCATCATTCCGAATACTAACCTCCAAAATATCAACATCAGGTTTAATTCTTAGAGCTTCTCTTTTCTCAGCCTCAACATCATAATCAATATATGGAAGCAAATCCATTTTCGTAATAAGTATCAAATCAGCCTTACGAAACATCACAGGATATTTGGCAATCTTATCATTCCCCTCTGGAATACTTATTAACACGATATTCAGGTGCGTTCCCACATCATAAGAGGCTGGGCAGACCAAGTTTCCTACATTCTCCACAAAACAGACATCCATCTCTTCCAAAGGCATGGCGTGTAGTCCTTTATGCACCATAAAAGCATCCAGATGACATGCTGTTCCTGTCTCTATCTGAAAAGCAGGTACTCCTTTGGCTTTCAGTCTGTCGGCATCTTTTGAAGTCTCTAAATCTCCCTCAATTACGCCAAATTTAAACTTAGCCAAATCAGCAAACTTTTCAAGTAGTGCTGTTTTTCCAGCTCCTGGGCTACTCATGAGATTAATAGCCAATACTTTATGTTTTTCAAAATGGCTTCTATTGTGACCTGCTTCATGGTCATTTTTCTCTAAAATTTTACTGATGACACTGATGGCTTTTTTATCATTCAGTTGTGGGTTTGAGTGAATATTTTTCATATTCTCTTTATGGGTATGGTCGGTTACGCTACAGCCACAATCTTTGCACATCTTTTTTCCTTTATCTAAACTTCTCTAGCAGATTACTAAGAGTAATCTGCTTCTCTTTTCTCATCACTTTAATATCTAATTTTTCAATAATTATAGCAATAAACAGCTCAAATTTATCCTCTAAAACTTTACTCAATCCAATTTCTATCTTTTCAATATTTTGAGGAATAATGCTAAATATAGTCACCTCTGCTCTCTTATCCAACAACATGGCTCTCTGTAACATATCAACCACCTCTACCTCATGGGCAGTGTTTTTCTGTCCACTTAATCCCAACAGTTCATCAGAAGGCAAAACATAGATAGAACCTGCCTCATCATCTACAGAGATGGTATCAATAATAAAAACATTATCATACTCAGCAAAATAGTCAATCAATCCAATCCCAAGTGTTCCACCGTCGATGATGGTTAGAGATGGTTCAAATATAAAATTTTTCTCTAAATAGAGAGCTGTAAAAACCCCTATCCCATCATCATAAAAGAGAATATTGCCCAGTCCAATCACGATATTTTTCATGCTCTTTACAGACTCTTGATTTTGTAAGAACCAAGCTCTTTTCCTTTGCTGTCTATCACATGAACAGCACAAGCCAAGCAAGGGTCAAAAGAGTGCAATACTTTTATCACTTCAAGGGGTTTGGAGGTATCTTCTATCTTTAGACCGATTAATGCCTCTTCGTAAGCACCTCTTTTTCCATCAAAGTTTTTAGGGGTGGCATTCCAAGTGGTGGGGGCGATAACTGAAAAGTTTTTGATTTTCTGCTCTTTGATATTCACAAAATGAGACAACATACCCCTTGGTACTTCTAAAAAGACTCTCCCTTTGGTCTCTTTTGGCAGGGTCTCAAAATCATATTTTGTCCATGTATCGGTATCATAATATTTGACATTTTGAATCAGTCTTGAGACCAATTTAAAGATATATTCACAGATGTAGCCTGTCTCAATAGCCCTTGCACAGTTTCTCCCTATGGTTGAAGAGAGGTCAATCAGCTCTAAATCAGTCTCTTCCAAAAACTCATCTACAAACGATTTTATAAGTCGGTTCTCTCTTTTATAACTGATAAGCACCCGTGCCAAAGGTCCTGTCTCCATCGTTTTCCCACTGTATCGTGGTGCTTTTATCCAAGAGTATTTATCCTCGTTTTGTGCTGTTTTCAGCGTTCCATCTTCATTTAAATCGGTATAAAATGGCTCTGCCTCCTCCCCACGAACTCTATACCAAGCTCTATCAATCTCTTCTGTTATCTTAGATTCATCAAAATCTTCTATCTTTTCAAACTCATGATTATAGATAATGCCATTACAAAAGAGTTGTTGTTCATCTTCAAACTCATAACCACCTGCACACATAAAATTACCATTGGCTCGTCCCAGACCTGCTTTTATCTCACCTCTATAGGCATGAGCAATCAGTTTCATATCAGGCAGATAAGCACGGTCGATAAAATCTTTCGCCTCTTTTATGGTAAACAAGTAGTCATTCAATCGTTGAGGATTAAGCATATCAGCCACAGAAGTAACCCCACCCACTACAATGGTCTGAGGATGTGGAGTCTTACCCCCAAATATCGCAACAGCTTTACTAATATTGGTTTGAAACTTCAATGCTTCAAGATAGTGAGAAATCATAATTAAATTCTGTTCAGGAGTGAGCCTGTAATCTTTATGCCCCCAATATCCATTGCTAAAAGGTCCCAGTCTTCCTGCATTGACAAAAGTTTGAAGTTTTATAATTACTGCTTCATAGTGTGCATGAGAATTTCTAAATGGCTGTTTAGCATACTTATGTGCCTCTTTGGTCGCCAGTTTTGGGTCAGCTTCCAAGGCACTGGTCACATCTACAAAATCCAAAGAGTGAAGATGATAAAAATGCACCACATGGTCTTGTATAAAAAGTGCCATAGCTATCAAATCTCTGATAATCTCAGCATTTTTAGGCACCTCCAAACCATAAGCATCCTCCACAGCACTCACAGCCCCTCTAAAATGTGAATTGGTACAGACCCCACAGATTCTACCAGCGAGTAACCCTGCATCTCTTGGGTCTCTATCTTTCAGTATTATCTCAATACCACGAAACAGAGAGCCACTTACATAGGCTTCTTTTACGATATTATTCTCATCAACTTCAATCTCAGCTCTTAAATGTCCTTCGATTCTGGTGATGGGGTCGATTACTATTTTTTTCATCGGTTTTTCTTTCAAAAATTTGATTTTCAATAGATTATAACATAAGTTGATATTTAGTATCTAAATGTCAGATGGTT
>NZ_JAACKB010000364.1 GCF_010892395.1 Sulfurovum sp. bin170 | reverse complement strand
ACGACTTAGCTGGGGTGATGACCTGCGTTCTTTCCAAGGAGAGATTTATGAGCTGTTAGAGGCTCTGCATGGTTATTACTCTTGTGATAAAAAGAGGCTTTTGGTCTCTCCACTTCGTACACTGCTTATGCCTCTGCCAAAAGAGGAGTTTTTTAAAACCTTGGAGTTAGAATTTGCTTCAACTATCAAGTTGAAAAAGCTCAAAGATACTCTCTACCATTGGGGCTACCATTTTGTAGATATTGTGACACAAAAGGGTGAGGTCTCTTTTCGTGGGGATATTGTTGATATATATCCTCTTGGAGGTGAGTCTGCTTATCGGATTTCACTTTTTGATGAAGATATAGAGAGTATACGAGAGTTTTCGGTGGATACTCAAAAGAGTTTGAGTGAAGAGTTGGAGTCTGTCAAGGTTATTCCTGCATTTTTGGGATTGGATGCCAAGCAGTATAAAGCATTGGAGAGGCGAGTGGAAGTAAGCACTCTGGATGCTTTTGTAAAAGATATAGATAGTCTGGGTTTTTGGTATCTTAATGAGTTTGCCCAAAACTCCGTAACCTCTTTTGACGCTATTTTTACCTCCTCTATGAATCAAGAGTTGGATGAGATATACTCTATGGATAAGCCTCTAATATATAGAGAAGATTTCAATCTTTCTATTGTATCAGAAGCTAAAAAGTTTAGAGAGTTAGAGGTTATTAAACCCAATGCCATCATCAAATCTAACTTTCATAAAAAGATAAAAATTATTGCCAAAAATGAGTCTATTGTTCGTGGTTCAGAGTTAGACTCATTTGAAAATATAGAGTTTATCTATGAGGATATTATTGTAAACCTCATCTCTGATGAAGAGGTGATTATATCTCTAAATAAGCCTGTCAAACGAAAAAAAGTTAAAAAAGCCTCTATTATCTTAGATGAGTTGAAACTTGATGATTATGTTGTTCATGAAAATCATGGAGTAGGGCTGTTCAAAGGTGTTGAGAAACGAGTGGTATTAGGGGCGACACGAGAGTTTGTTCTGATTGGGTATCAAAATGAAGATATGCTCTTAATCCCTGTAGAAAATCTCAATGTTATTGACCGTTTTGTAGCAGATAGTGGTGGAGTTCCTATTTTGGACAAGATGGGAAAAGCGAGTTTCAAAAAGCTTAAAGGTAGAGTGAAAGATAGGCTATTTGCAATTGCCTCCGAGATTATTAATCTCTCAGCTCAACGACATCTGAAAAAAGGGATTCTACTCAAAAGAGATTTGGTAGAGCATCAAATTTTTATGAGTCAAGCAGGTTTTATCCATACCGAAGACCAAGAGGAGTCTATAAACTCTATGTTGGATGATATGGCAAGTGGTCGAATGATGGATAGACTGCTCTCAGCTGATGTTGGGTTTGGCAAGACAGAAGTGGCGATGAATGGGATGTTTATTGCTTATAAAAATAGGCATCAATCGATGATGGTTGCTCCTACCACACTGCTTAGTTCACAACATTTTAAAAGTATGAAAGAGCGATTTGGCAAGTATGACATCAAGATAGGAAAACTAGATAGATTTACCACAGGGAGAGAGAAGACAGCTTTGCTCAAAGGGTTGGAAGAGGGAACAGTTGATATGGTAGTAGGGACTCACGCACTCTTAAAAGCCAAGTTCAAAAATCTAGCATTTATAATCATAGATGAGGAGCATAAGTTTGGGGTGAAACAGAAAGAGGCACTCAAAGAGATAGCCATCAATGTTCATCTGCTCTCTATGTCTGCGACACCAATCCCTCGAAGTCTCAATATGGCTCTCTCCCAAGTGAAATCATTTTCAGAAATTTTAACTCCACCTGTTGATAGATTAGGGGTGAGAACTTTTGTAAAATCTTATGATGAGAAGATTGTTAAAGAGGCGATTACACGAGAGATGCGAAGAGGAGGACAGACATTTTATGTCTTTAACTCCATTGCACAGATAGAAGAGAAGAAAAAAGTACTGTTGGAGTTGATGCCAAAGCTAAGAGTTGCTGTTCTGCATTCCAAAATATCAGCCAAACAGACCGAAAAAGATATGATGCTTTTTGAAGAGGGTGAGTATGATGTGATGTTATCAACTTCTATTGTGGAGTCAGGTATACACATGCCACAGGCAAATACCATGATAGTTGATGGAGCAGATAGATTTGGTATTGCTGACCTTCATCAGTTGCGGGGTAGAGTAGGGCGAGGTGGAAAAGAGGGATACTGCTACTTTATGGTTGAAGATAAAGAGTATCTAACTGACAATGCAAAACGCCGACTTTTAGCCTTGGAGTCTCATTCTGATTTAGGAAGTGGTGCTGTTCTTGCCTTTCATGATTTGGAGATACGAGGTGGTGGAAATATTATCGGTGAAGCTCAATCAGGACATATCAAACAGATAGGGTACTCACTATATCTACGAATGTTGGAAGATGCTATCAAAGAGTTGACTGGTAAGGTCGAAGAGGAGCAGTTACAGGTTGACATCAAGTTGACGGTTGATGCGTATCTCAATGAAGAGCTAATTGAAGAGGATAGACTGCGACTAGAGCTATATCGCCGACTCTCTCAATGTGAAACCACAGGTGAAGTTTATGAGATAGAAACCGAGATAGCTGATAGATTTGGTAAACTTGATGTGATTTCACGGCAATTTATAGATGTGATGATTATGAAAGTCTTGGCTAGAGAGCAGAGGATTACCAAGGTTGCTAATGCTGGGGAGAGGGTCTTTATTGAGTTTGCTGATGGACGAGATAGGCTTTCGTTGAAGTCTTATAGTAAAGATGATGATGATTTGATTGCAACGGCTATGGGGTATTTGAAAGGGAAGTAGAATTTACTTTAAAGTTTATAAATGATATTATTATAATATATCTTATAATAAGGAATCTTATAATGTTTGTAAATAGATGAATGATACCTACTCAATCGATTCAAGCAGAACCAAACACCTTTTTAAGGAGTATATCCCTAATGTGTAATTTTTAATATGTTTTGAGCGGCTAGAACAATTGGATATGTTGTAGGAGCAGCGGTTAGAAGCGGTTGTGTTGCTACTTGCAGAGAGATTAAAGAGTGTATAGTAAGTTTAGACTCAATGGCTAATCCAATGATATTTATTATCTCACCAGCCTCTTTGTCTCCGATAACTTGACCACCTATGATTCGTCCACTCTCTCGCATGGCTATTAGCTTGACGGATTGTTTTGAAGCATCTGGAATAGTAGCTGGATGTCTATTCATACCTTGGGCAAATCCAGAAACATAATCTATATTTTCATCTGTTGCTCTTTTTTCTGTCACTCCCGCACTTGCAAATGCCCTATTGCCTATCATTGTAGAGAATATCGCAATGGTTCCATCAAAGCCTTTTAGATGTTTTATTTTATAAAGCGAACCACCTGCTACTCTAGCCTCTGCTGCTGATGTTGAAGCCAACATTACTTTAGAGGAGTCTCTTGTGATAAAATCTCTTCTCCCACTACAATCACCAACGGCAAAAATATCTTTGTTTCTTGTTCTCATAAACTCATCTACCCATATACCATCATATCCTGTAAGTTTAAGTCCAGCATCTTTGGCTAATGCTGTATTTGGTTGGTAGCCTGTAGCTAAAATAATAACATCTGTTTCAAAAAAAGTACCATCACATAGCTCAATTCCTGTTGCCATTTTATCTTTTCGTATTATATGTTTTGCATGTTCTCCAAGAGCTAATTTTACTCCCAAATCTCTCATAATCTCTTCAGCTTCAATAGCCATATCTTCATCAAATGAGAAGCCTAATATATGCCTACCACCGATTAGGGTTACCTCTTTTCCGACACTAGCAAGTTCTGTAGCCATCTCAACACCAATAAACCCATCACCAATGACTATAACTTTTTCTCTCTCTTCTAAATAGTTTTTAAGCTCTTCAACTTTGTGATACTCTTTATCAATTGTAAAAACATTCTCTAGCTCTAATCCATCCTGAAAATTTTTATGAACAAAAGGAATTGAACCTGTTGCAAAGATAAGTTTGTCAAATTTAATCGTATGATTTAGAGCTGTTATTGTTTTGTTCTCTATATCAACACTCTGCACAGTGTCTATAATCTTTTGAATCTTATCTGCAATTGGACCACTACCACACGGCATAGCGTTTTTCTCCACAGTGCCTAGAGTGTTACCAAAAACATAAGGTATCCCACATGGTACTTGACTCTTTTCATACGGTTTTATAACTATAACCTGTTTTGTGGGATTACTCTGTATCGCTGTCATGGCAGCCACCATTCCCGCAGGTCCTGCACCGATTATAAGTATATCTGTTTCTCTATTTTTCATCTTTTTTCCTAATATAAATTTTGATTTTTAAATTTCAAAAGGATTATACCTAAAGTTCTCTTATTTAAAATTATCTTTAAAAATATTTTTAGTT
>NZ_JAACKB010000363.1 GCF_010892395.1 Sulfurovum sp. bin170 | reverse complement strand
TTTGATAAAAAGGGATTTATCCTAAGCAAAACCGATACCAAAGGTAATATTCTCTCTCTAAACAGTGATTTGTGTGATATTTCAGGCTACAGTGAAAAAGAGCTTATTGGTAAACAGCACAATATATTGAGACATCCTGATATGCCAAAGGCTATATTTCACCTTATGTGGAGATACCTTTTATCAGGAAGAGCCATCACCGTTGTGATGAAAAATTTAACCAAAAGTGGAGAGTACTACTGGGTTATAGCAGATTTGAAACCTAGATTTAATGAAAAGGGAGCTGTTATTGCATTAACATCTTTTCAAAAATTTGCAACAGAGGATGTTGTAGATGAGATAGAAGAGCTATATGAGACTATGTTAAGGATAGAGAAAGTTCATGAGATAAAAAGTTCAATAGAGTATCTTGACGGATTTTTAGAAGAACGAAAGGTGACCTATGATGGTTTTATATATCAGCTTATAAAACCTAAAGGGGTTATTAATAGCATTCTGAAAACATTTAAAAAGATGAGAGCATAAAAAGGAGAACTCTACTCCTTTTTATCTTTGTCCTTCAAATCCAATCTATTCCCCTCATCATCAAATTTTCTCCGAAAATTACCACGAATAATCACAAATGTCATATATGAAAATAGCACTATAGCAAATATATAAAACGCATCTCCAAAACTCATAAACTCTCCTCCAATCTATTTTTTATCGTTATCTTCTCAAAACCCTCATAGTTTTGTCTTAGTGCCTCATATGTTACAATACCTGCTGAGATGCCAAGATTGAGACTTCTACCTGTTGCACCCATTGGGATAGTTATACACTGCTCTGGGTTTTCCAAAAGTATATCTTCTCGTATTCCTCTAGTCTCTGAACCAAAAAGTATATAGTCACCTCTCCTAAACTCTGCATCAAAATAAATTCTATTGCTCTTGGTTGTAGCCATATGACTTCTCTTATCTATAGGGTGAGCCTCTAAAAACTTATCAAAACTCTCCCAAACTACCAAATCTAAATCTTTCCAATAGTCCAAACCAGCTCTCTTAACAGCTTTATCATCTATATCAAAGCCTAGCGGTTCAACAAGATGAAGCGTTGCTCCAAGATTAACACAGAGCCGTCCAATCGTACCTGTGTTAGGTGGAATCTGTGGTTCTACCAATACTATATTAAACAATCACAATCCTTTTTAACTATCTTTGGTATAATATCCCAATTCTAAACATTAGGAGTATAGATGAAATTTATAAAAAAGATAACTTTAATTGCTATTTTAGCACTTTTATTCATAGGGTGTACTAAAGCCCCTATCACGGGACGCAGTCAACTCATCATGATGAATCCTCAAGAGGAGATGAAATTAGGTTATGCTAGTGCAAAACAGATACTCTCTAAAGAGAAAATTAGCACCGATAGAAAAAAAAATGCGATGGTCAAACGAGTAGGTCAAAAGATTGCCAAAGTCACAGAGAGAGAGTATAAAACAAACTTTAAATGGGAATTTTTTGTTATTGAAAATGCAAAACAAGCCAACGCATTCTGTCTTCCTGGTGGAAAAGTTTTTGTATATACGGGACTATTTAAATATGTAGCAAACGATGATGAACTAGCTGCTGTTATCGGTCATGAGATTGGTCACGCACTAGCAAGACACGGTGCAGAGAGAATGAGCAGAGGACAACTAGCACAAGCCAGTGGACAAGTACTCAATGCTGTTATGATAGGTCAAGGAAGCCCTCAAAACACAGCTATGGTGATGCAGGCATTTGGTGTTGGTACACAACTTGGCGTTATGCTACCTCACTCACGAGACCAAGAGCTTGAAGCAGACCATATAGGTATAGTTCTAGCAGCAAAAGCAGGATATAGAGCGAGTGCAGCATTAACATTTTGGGATAAGTTTGCAAAAAGTGGAGAGACCCCACCTGAGTATCTATCAACCCACCCTGCTCCAAAAAATCGTATAATCAAAATAAGAGAAATTATTAAGAAAAAAAGATTACGATAATTAGAGTTCTTACAAAACTAAGAAACGAAAACTTTAGTTTCGTCTCTTTCGGGGCTAAAGCCCAATGCCGTTGAATTAAGCTTTTTTATACAATTCTTATTTTTTTGGAAACGGAGAGTTTACTCCCGAACAGCGGAGGCAGAGCCTTCCGATTCCAAGTTTCCCAAGTTATAATTCCTTAATTC
>NZ_JAACKB010000362.1 GCF_010892395.1 Sulfurovum sp. bin170 | reverse complement strand
ATAAATTTTATCTATAATTTCACTATATTCACTTTTGGCATCACTATCAATGGTGATGCCTCCACCACTCTTATAGTATAGTTCTTCATTATCTTTCTCCACAAACCGTATCATAACAGCAGAGTATAGATTCTCTCCATCAAAAATACCAAAAACACCTGTATAGAATCCTCTCTTATAATCCTCTATATCATCAATAATATTAATGGTACTTTTTTTAGGTGTTCCTGTAATAGAACCAGCAGGTAGTAGAGTTTGAACTATATTTCCCAAGTTATCACGCCAATCCTCTGGTAGTTTTGCTGTTATCTTTGAGCTCACTTGAAATAGCTCTTTGTCTCCTGCTTTTATCTTCTCCACATATCTAAACTTCTCTACTTTTACATCATTAGCCACCATTCCCAAATCATTACGCATCAAATCTACTATCATTACATGCTCTGCCAACTCTTTTTCATTGGCTAGTATCTTATCTTTGGCATTAGGTATAGAGGCTTCTATAGTTCCTTTCATTGGGTAGGTTGATATGGTGTTTTTCTCTATCTCTATAAACTTTTCAGGAGAGAAGCAGATAAATTTATTTTTGAAGTAGAGTTTATATTTTGCTCTTGCATAGCCAAATATCTCTCTAAGTGATAGATTGGTTTTGATTGGCGTTTTAAATGTTAGGTTAAGTAGATATGTGTTTCCTGCACGAATCTCCTCTTGTACTTTTTCCAAAGAGTTTTTATATGATTCGAAGTTTATAGGATTTTTTTTTAGTAGGCTTTTTGCCAAACTAGGAACCGATGGCTTTAGCCTCGCAGTGTTCGGGACTAAAGTCTCCGATTCCGATGTTTTGGGATAGTTTCTCTGTTTTCCTATTTTGAAAAAAATATCATCATCTAAACTATCAAGAGGTTGCACAAATTTCTCTTTTTTATCATATGAGATGACAAAAAGAAAAGGAACTCTTTGCTGTGCAAGTTTAGTGATTCTATCCATTAATTATCTAGTAGAATAGCTTTCAGAATTGCCATACGAACAAAAACACCATTTCTGACCTGCTCTAGGACTTTGCACCTTGGGTCTTCTAGCATCTCATCAGATATATCAATATTTCGCATTACAGGTCCAGGGTGAAGGAGCAAAATATCTCTATCTCCAAATCTCTCTTTTGTGATACAATACTCCTTTGCATACTCCTCATAATCTTCAAAGATAGGTGCTTTGTGTCTCTCTAGTTGGGCTCTAAGACTCATCACTACATCTACTTGGTCTATAATCTCATCAAGATGCTCCACCTTCTCTAGCTCATTATCAGGCATAAATGGTTTTGGAGCGACTAAAATGACTCTCATACCCATACGATGAAATAGACGAATACCAGAACTAGCCACACGAGAGCTAACTATATCTCCCACAATAGCAATGGTTTTTCCTCTCACATCTCCAAATTGTTCAACTATGGTAAAGTAGTCAAGTAGTGCTTGTGTAGGGTGAGCATAGTTCCCCGCCCCTGCATTGATAACAGGAGTCAGACCTTTGTTGGCAAGTTTTTGAGGTGTTGCATTGAACCCATGACGGATAATAACCCCATCAGGCTCCATAGCACATAGATTTGCAAAGGTATCATCGAGACTCTCACCTTTGGTAGTTGAGCTTTTAGAGGGGTCAAGGTGAACCATAGAAGCTCCAAGTCTCTTAGCTGCTACCTCAAATGAACTTCTTGTTCGCGTTGAAGTCTCAAAAAATAGTGTAATAAGAAGTTTGTCTCTAAGTAGAGCTTTTGGTCTACTTTTTTTGAACTCT
>NZ_JAACKB010000361.1 GCF_010892395.1 Sulfurovum sp. bin170 | reverse complement strand
CAATGAATTAAGCTTTTTTTGAACCAAATAGTTCGGGTGTAAACACGCCGATTCAGAAAATACGGATTGCATATAAGGAAACGATGGCTTCAGCCTCGCTAATTCATTGGCATTGGGCTTTAGCCTCGTTATGTTCAGGACTGAAGTCTCCGATTCCAAATGAGTTTTGCAAGAAATCTAATCTTTTTGGTCGGTTAACACCGACCCTACGCGTTTTCTAAAACTCTCTCCAAAGTATATTTTAAATCTTCATCTAAATCTAAAGACTTTAACATCCATCTGATATAACCCGCATCACTCCTCGCAATATCCTCTATCTGCTCACCTTTATACTTACCAAATTTAAAGCTTTTCATAAATACAGGTGTATTGGTCAACTCCTCTAATTTAAGCATAGGATTAACCCCTCGATACTGCTCTTTGACCTTTGCAACAAGCTTTGAGAGTAGCAGTTTCATCACAAGCACATCACCAATTGCATCGTGTGCTTTTATAGTGATTCCATGTTTATCAGCCTCTCTCTGCTCATCTTGATAGAGGTCAAGAGAGTATCTAAAGTATTGAAGACGATGATAGTTCGAGTCAGGGTAGAGATGTTTGGAGCAACGAAGCGTATCTATCAGTTTCATTCTATTTTCAAACCCCTCTTTTTTTAACATACCCAAATCAAATGAGATATTATGAGCTATGAGATAGTTATTTTCACTATTTAGAGATTGAATATCTTTATAAAATTTAGTTGAACTAAAAGGAGCCTTTCCCTCTAGTAGTTCAGGAGTTATATTATGCACCTCCATCGCCTCTGTCTTAATAGCAACATCAGAGGAGCAAAGCTCATCATAGACCTCAACAGCACCTTTTGCACCAACTACCATTGCACCCACTTGTATAATTCTATCTTCATCTTGGTTACCAGTTGTTTCTGTATCAAACAGAATATATTTAGTCATTTTTTTTCCTATTTTTGAAATTTTTTATATATTTGTAAAATGATTTTAGCTCCTTTACAAAGCTACTATCTTTAGAGAAATATCTCTCTTTTATATTTTTGAGTATAGGCTTTATCTTAGTTTTTATATCTAGCATTATAGTGATACTTTTTTTGTATATAGTTGTATCTTTCAACCACTCAATACCACTCATCAATTTCTCATACGCCAAAGCAAACCAATTAAAACTTAATAGTTTAGACTTTGCTACTTTAAAAAGCCAAAAAGTAAATCCTGCTATTGGTATCTTGGCGATGTAGAGAGTCGTACCCAACAGAACCTTACCCTGCACAAAAAACAGACCAGCAAGAAGCCCAGCACCTTCAACACCTAAAAGGAGAACTGTAAAAAATAGTAAAACGATATGACGATTAGAGAGATTTATAACTTTTTCAAGCCTAAGAAGAATACGAAATGAGGCTATCTTATCATAGATAGGTTTAGCTAAACCTTCCCAAATTATTTCTTCAAATAGTATAAAGAGAAAAACTAAAACAAACTGAACAGCAATAAGTAGTCGTTGTGCTATTTTTTGTAGGAATTCCATAGATTCAGTGCCTTAAAACCGATAGATTATTTTGGAGATAATTTATAAGAGTACCCATCGTAGATACCCTAGGAGTGCGAGAATAAAAACCTATTTTCTTCTAAGCTCTTTAATTCTAGCTTTTTTACCTTTAAGAGCTCTAAGATAGAATAGTTTTGCTCTTCTAACTCTACCTCTTCTAAGTACAGTAATGCTCTCGATACTATCAGAGAAAACAGGGAAAATTCTCTCAACACCAACAGAGTTAGCACCAATTCTTCTAATCATCATAGTTCTACCAGTACCTTGACCACGAAGAGCTATACATACACCCTCAAAGTTCTGTACTCTACTCTTTTCACCCTCTTTAATGTTTACAGCAACTCTTAGTGTATCACCTGCTCTAAACTCAGGGACAGACTTACTCTCTAGTTGTGCTTGTTCAAAACTTTCAATATATTTATTTCTCATAATAATTTACCTTTGGAGATTTTTATGCATATCAGGTCTAAAGTATTTTGTTTTACACTTTGCCATAGCATTTTTTAAGTCCGAAATTTTACCGTGATTTCCCTTTAGAAACTCTGACGGAATAGCAATTTGATTGTAAATTTTTGGTTTACTAAAGGATGGTGCTTCCAAAGAGGATAACTCAAAACTTTCTACACTCAAAGAGTCACTATTCCCAAGCACTCCATCCACATTTCTAGCAATAGCATCAGACATCACCATAGAGGGCAATTCACCACCTGTCAAGATAAAATCACCAATGGAAAAAACCTCATCCACCATCTGTTCAATAAACCGTTCATCCATCCCCTCATATCGTCCTGATATAAATACAATATGCTCTTTTTTAGCCAACCGCTTTGCATCATTTTGTCTAAAAGGTTTTCCCACAGGAGTAGCCACTATAATGTAAGCCTCAGGTGATGAATTTTTAATAGCATCAATAGTATCAAATAGAGGTTGAGGAGTCATTAGCATACCTGCTCCACCACCTATCATTGGTCTGTCTACTTTGTTGTGTTTGTCTTCTGTGTAGTCTCTTGGATTAATGTAATCTATATCTATATACTTACTATCTATCGCTCGTTTTAAAATAGAATCGGAAAAGTATCCCTCTATAATATTTTGGAAAAGCGTTACGAAGGAGAATTTCATTTTTACCTACTCTGCCACTTAAATATCTCTAAAATTAATATCTTATCTTGCTCTACCTTATATATTATAGTATAACCTCTTCTAAAGATGCTGATATTTTATCATTGGCTATATATCTAAGGATACTTTGTAGTCCTCTTTTATATCGAGGTTTTTTCTCAACAGTCATCTCTTTACGCCAAACTCTCTTTCAAAAAAAATATCCATATCTATATCATACTCCTCTTGCGAAAGACTCTTCTCTTGTTCAGAGGCATAGACTCGGCGTTGTACCTCTTCTATGCTATTAATCACAAGCTCTCTAGGAAACTTTTCTCTTTTTTGGAGAATTTTAATCTTATTATCGTTAACAAAGCTATCTATTATCGCTTTAAAATGGGGATAAAAACTCTCATCAATCTGAAGATTAATTGTATGCACGGCTCTTTCCTATATACTGATTTTTTTAATTATAGCACAAAGTTTGTTATACTAACTAGCCTCTAAAATCTCTTTAGCATCTTTAGTCAAGACCATTTTAGCTTTAACATCACTCTTCAAAACATATCGCTCGATATAAGGTACTAAAAATGTTTTAGCCAATCCATTCTCAATCAACTTATTATCTGTCTCTATAAACATATAATTCACATCAGCCAACCGTTGAATTTCAATAATTTTACCTAAAACCTCATCATCCTCGACAACAGAACACTCCTCAATCTCAAACCAAAAATGTTCACCCTCTTTCAGGTCACATCTCTCTTTGGTCTCTTCAAGAGTTGCATATATTTTAGTATTGGTAAGTTTCTTAGCATAATCTATACCCTCATAACCTCTAAAAGTTACAATACCTCGGTCAAGATTAATACGCAAAATTTCAAGAGAGCCTGAACTCGTATCAAAAGAGTAACCTACTTTGAACTGTTCGGGAAAGTCTGTATGGAGATGAAGTTTCAAATCTCCATGAAGTCCGTGGGTCTTACCCACTTGGGCTATAAAAAACTTTTGAGTTTTATTCATACTTGGACTATTTTTTTGATTCTACATTAACTCTATAGTTACATCCACCCTTGGCTTTGCAACCAGAGATAACTGTCTTGATAGAGTTAATCATTCGCCCCTCTTTACCTATGAGCTTACCCACATCCTCACTATTTGCGACGATAGTAATCTCATCATAGTTCTCCTCCAAATTCTTAACCGATACAGCTATATCTTCAGGATGACTCACTAATAGTTTGGCATATTCAGCGACGAATTCAGAGACCATAGTGACTACTTACTTGTAATCTTTTTAACTCTGTCACTCATCTGAGCACCAACAGAAGTCCAATAGTTTAGTCTCTCCATGTCTACAACAAGGTTATCCTCTTTAATCATTGGATTATAGTGACCAATTGATTCAATCCAACCACCATCTCTTCTTTTTCTGCTATCTGTTACTACGATTCTATAAAAAGGCAT
>NZ_JAACKB010000360.1 GCF_010892395.1 Sulfurovum sp. bin170 | reverse complement strand
GGTATGTCTGACTTAGAGTCAAAAATTGCTGGTCATGCAAAAGAAGCTGAAATCAAAGCAGATTTCTTAGCAGCACTTGAATCAGATGCTCCAAAACTTGCAATGGTTGACTCTGATAAAGGAACAACAAACTTCAACGCATCTAACGATGTAATAATCGATGCTTCTATGCCTGTGGTTGTTCGTGAAGGTGGTAAACAGTGGGACAGAAACGGTGACGCAGTTGAATGTGTAGCAGTTATACCTGATTCTACTTACGCTATGTTCCATGCTGAAATGTTAGCTGATTGTGTTAAAAACGGTCAATACGATGTAACCACAATGGGTACAATGCAAAACATTGGTCTTATGGCTCAAAAAGTAGAAGAGTTCAATAAAAATTTACAACCTCCACTCCAACTCACCAATATCCAACTTCCGATTCTCAAAAGGCTCAATAATATTAGAGATTTCAGAGAGTTTATAGTTCAATGGAAAACCTATCGCAGACCCTTTGGCGGTACTCTCTAAGATATAGTACTTTCTCCCATTGATATATAATCCTTCTACAAAACGGTTCAGGTGAACTTCATCAAGAGCCACAATAACAAAAATATGCTTGGGAACTAATACAAAATAACTCTCAATATCTAGCTCATGGAGCAAGGAGATGAGTAGATTACTCTTATCATCACAGTCACCGAAGTTTTTCTGTATTGTCTCTTGTGGAGAGTTTGCACTGAAATAGTTGATTTTATAAGGGATATGGGTGACATAGTTTAAGATATTTTGAACTTTACATAGATTACTACTGCACTTTTGTGTTAAATCATGGGCAAGTTTTTTTATATAGGGGTCATCTGTTGTACTGTTGATATAGGTTCCATCTTCTGTACCGATGTGCCGTCTATCTACGATAAAGAGGGCAGAGATAAATATATAGAGGAAATAGAGTCCGAAACTACCTATAATAACTTTTGAAAGTATTGTAGATAGTTTGGATTGCATTAGGCTGAGTAGTCAGAATTTGCTATAGCAATACAGTCAATCTCTATCAGTACATCTCTTGGCAGAGTTTTGACAGCAACAGTACTTCGTACAGGCTTGTGAGAGCCGAAATAGTGGGCATAGACCTCATTCATCTTTAGAAAGTCATCCATATCTGCTAGATATATTGTAGTTTTGATTACATCATTGAAGTGTGCGTTTGATGCCTCTAGTACATAAAAAAGGTTTTTTAGTACCTGATGTGTCTGATTTATAATATCATTTGCAACGATTTCACCCTTCTCATTCATAGCAATCTGCCCAGAGGTGTATATCATACCATTAGCAACTACAGCTTGTGAATATGGTCCAATAGCAGCAGGTGCTAGGTCAGTAGAGATAAATTTCATTTTAGTCCTTTCTATTTGTCTTCGTAAAATATATAGCTTGTTGAGTAGTCAGAGAACTCAAAATATACTCTTTTTTCGCCATCATCTTTTTTGCCATTGAAGTTCTTATCATTGTATCCATATCCGTATCGGTATGGACGAGTAGTTCCATCATCGGTTCCAGAAGCAGTTGAGAGCTTATCAATTTTAATGAATTTTTTAACCAGTTTATTACCTGCGTAAACCTCTAAAGTTCCATTAGTCCCTGTCCAGTTTTGGATAGAACGACTTAGTTTATTTTGGGTCTCTTGTGTACATCCACCCAATAGTAGTATAAAGGTGATTAAAATAGCCAGTTTTAGTTTCATGATATAATCCTTATTTTAATTAATGCAGTATTTTAACACAAAAATATTAAGATGGCATAGCAAATTTTTGAGTGATTAGCTCTCCATCACTATTGAAATAGAGATAGTAGAGTTTGTCTTTGACTACAGATAACCCTGCAAGATAACGAAGTGCCAAATTGGCTTGAAGTGAAGCTATGTGCATCACAATCGGTGCTGTTATTCCTGCTGGTTTGTGGTCAGAGATATTGAAAACTTGAAATGATGCATTCTCAAAAAAACAGACCTGTCCATGAAATGCTTCAACACTTCCATATATCCACGGTGTATCTCTACTTTTTGCATATTTGTCGATGGATTCACGCGTTTGTAGATTATCTGTAGCATCGAGTATAAGGTCATAGGAGTTTTCAAGCTTTTTGAATGTTTCAAAATCAATATTAAAAGCTCTAGCTGTGACAAAAGGATTTTTTGCCTCTATCATCTCTCTAGTAACTTCTGCTTTTAGACGGTTCTCATCTTTTAGACCAAAGGCGACTTGTCTATGGATATTGTGTAGACCAACGGTGTCAAAGTCCACTATATCAATATAGCCAATACCTGATGTTCCCAGAGCCAGAGCGAGGCTACAGCCTAGTCCACCAGAGCCAATAATAGCTATTTTTTTCTTTTCCAGTGAGGTTTGAGTCTCCTCACCCCATAGTTGAATCTGTCTGTTAAAGTAATCTTTTGTTTTTATCATGTGCAAGTGTAGCAAAACTTATCTAAGAAGATAAAAAAATTAGTATAATAGAATTATGAATAAATTAAACAGATATACAATTTTGACTCTAATTTTCTTGACTTTATCCTCTATGCTCTATGCAAAAGGTAATAAAATCCAAACTGGTAAAGCTAGTTGGTACGGCAAACAGTTTAATGGTCGTCTAACAGCTAGTGGAGAACGATATAATATGTATGATTTTACGGCTGCTCATAGAACGCTTCCATTTAATACTATGGTAGAGGTGACTAATCTTCAAAATGGTCGTTCGATTATCGTTCGTGTTAATGATCGTGGTCCTTATGCTAAAGGTAGAATTATGGATTTGTCTTATTTGGCTGCTAAAAAACTGGGGTATGTGAAAAAGGGAGTTGCTAAACTGAAACTGAAAGTGCTTTATAAACAAAAGAGAAGAAAAAAATAGTTCGGGTGTAAACACGCCGATTCCGAAAATGAAGATTGCATATAAGGAAACGATGGCTTCAGCCTCGTTAATTCAACGGCATTGAGCTAAAGCCATTGGCTCCAAATTGGAAACTAAATATATTAAAAGATATGATTTGACTTAAAATAAGAGTGGCGCGGTGGACGAGACTCGAACTCGCGACCCCCTGCGTGACAGGCAGGTATTCTAACCAACTGAACTACCACCGCACCTATAAAATGTAAAAGAATTGTATCTAAAATCACCTTAAGTAATCTTAATATTGTTCGATTTTATCGAACCTACAATGGTGGTCGCTACAAGACTCGAACTTGTGACATCTACCTTGTAAGGGTAGCGCTCTACCAACTGAGCTAAGCGACCTTATAATTGTTTTTATGGATAAAACTATGGCGACCCCTAAAGGATTTGAACCTTTGTTTTTGCGATGAAAACGCAATATCCTTGGCCACTAG
>NZ_JAACKB010000012.1 GCF_010892395.1 Sulfurovum sp. bin170 | reverse complement strand
GATATACTTGGCTCTTTTCTTCCATGGCAAGACTTTCTACATGAAGGTCCTGTTCCCGAAAGTCTATCACTGGAAGCACTTTCAAAAGTGAGAGCAGAATTTATCAGCAAAAAAGGTTTAGGAGAGTTCTCAGAAGTCTACCAAAACTTTAAAGATAGAGACTCTACTTTAAAATCATTTAGAAAATATGATAAAATTTTCTTATGGTTTGAACATGACCTCTATGACCAACTTCAACTTATTCAACTTCTAGACTGGTTTGCAAAATATGCTTCTACTGATACCCAAATATCTATTATCTCTCCTGAAAATTACTTGGAAAAATCTACACCCAAAGAGCTTAGAGAATTTTTATTATATAACAGAGAGCTTGTCACACACAGGCACTTTATCACTGCTAGAAAGGCTTGGTCTGCATTCTCATCAAAGACTCCACAAGTTATATATAAACTACTAAACGATGATATAGAAGCGTTGCCATTTCTAAAAGATGCCGTTAAACGAATATTAGAGGAGTATCCAAACAGCATAAATGGTCTCTCAAGAACTGCTCATCAAGCACTTCTGATTATCTCAGATGGAAAACAGAAACCCCAAGATATATTTGAAGAGTATCAAAATAGTGAAGAGAGACTTTTTATGGGTGATGTACTCTTTTGGGATATACTAAAAAGACTTGTTGAAGCAAATCTACTAAACTCTATGGAGAATGGTAGAGACCTAAAGCTCACCTCTCTTGGAGTTGAGGTACTCCAAGGCAAAAAAAATCTGTTTGAACTTCATAAGGTAGATAGATGGATAGGTGGAGTCCATCTCACTCCTGATAATCTATGGTGTTGGGATATTGAGACTGAACAAATTTTGAAGTATAACTTTTCAACCAATAAAAATGCTATCTCTACATAAAAACACCCCTGACTCAACATGATGAGTATGAGGAAACTGGTCAAATATTGCAGAATCCTCAATAGTATGTGTCTTAGTCAACTCAACTAAATCTCTAGCCAAAGTTTGGGGATTACAGGAGATATAGATGATATTCTCTATATTTGATATAAGTTTTATGGTATTCATATCCAATCCTGCTCTTGGTGGGTCAACCAATACAGTGGAAAAACTATAAGAATCCAAATCCACATCTTTTAATCGTCTAAACTCTCTTGTTTTATTTAATGCTTGTGTCATCTCCTCTGATGCTAGTCTTATAAACTCTATATTGCTTACACCATTAAGCTCACAATTCTCATTAGCCGCTTTGATAGAGCGTTTACTTATCTCTGTAGCCAAGACCCTGTTAAACTGTTTAGAGAGTGGAATTGTAAAATTTCCCAACCCACAGTAACTCTCCAAAAAGTCACCCTTTCCTATTTTTTTAGCCTGTTTTATCGCCCACTCTATCATCTTGATATTGACAACAGGATTTGGTTGAGTGAACCCACTCTCGTAGTGTCGATAGAGATAATTCTGACCATCGATAAAGAGCTTCTCTGTTACAAACTCTCTACTCAAAATAACTTTCTGTTTTCGACTTCTTCCCATAATCGAAGCATCAAGCAATTTTTCCAACGCTCTTGCCTCTACTTCCCACTCCTCATCCAATTTACGGTGATATATCATCGTAATCAAACACTCATCTGTAGTGGTTGCCAAAAACTCTACAGAGAATATACGCCTCTTTAGAGCCTCCGAAGAGTTTATTGCATCGAGTAGAAGTTTCATTCTCCACTCTATCGGTTCAATAACTTTGGGACACTCCTCTATATTGGTAGCTCCTTTTTTATCAAGTCTGCCCATCGCGTAATTAGCACCACTCTCATCATGCCAAATCTTGAACTCTGACCTTGCACGGTAGTGTGACTCACTTGCCCAAAAAACCTCTAACTCTTTAACTCCAAATGGAGACAATAGCCCCAAAACTCTCTCTTTTTTATCTGCTAACTCTTGTTGATATTCAAGTTCAAAAATAGCACATGAACCACATGTTCCAAAATGTTTACAATTCAATTTATTACCTTAATTTGTATTGGATATAATACTTTTTAAAAATTAATCAGTATTTTATCGAAAAGGTTTAAAAAATGTCTATATCTGTTGTCATATTAGCTGCAGGAAAAGGTAGTAGAATGAAATCTACCACCCCAAAAGTTCTCCATGAAATATCAGGAAAAGCGATGCTCTTTCATGCCATAGATGCCGCACAAAAAATCTCTGATGACATTACTATAGTACTCTATCACCAAGCTTCTCGCATACAAGAGTCTGTCGAAAAAGATTATAAAAATATCAACTTCCATATACAAGATGTAGAGCAGTTCCCAGGAACTGGTGGAGCGATGAGAGATATTACAACTAAATATGAAAAAACGCTTATATTAAATGGTGATATGCCACTCATCACCCAAAACTCACTTCTAGCACTCACTTCTGGAGATGCAGATATAAATATGTCTGTTATCAAACTAGATAATCCATCTGGATATGGTCGTGTAATTATAAAGAATGAGAAAGTGCAAGAGATAGTTGAAGAGAAAGATTGTAATAAGATTCAAAAAGAGACTAAAACAGTCAATGCAGGGATATACTGTGTCGATAGCACTCTGCTAAACCGATATATTCCAATGATAGATAACCATAATGCTCAAAAAGAGTATTATCTAACAGATATAGTAAAAATGGCAGTTGATGAAGATTTAATGGTAACTCCTATATTTGTAGAAGAGGAGGAGTTCAAAGGGGTAAACTCCAAGCTTGATTTGGCAAAAGCAGAAGAGATTATGCAAAATCGTATCAAAGAGGAGCTAATGATGGCAGGGGTGATTATGCGTCTGCCTGATACTATCTATATCGACTGCCGTGCGAAGTTTAAAGGAGAATGTATAGTTGAAAATGGTGTAACTATCTTGGGAGAGAGCTACTTAGAGAATGCTCACATCAAAAGCCATTCGGTGATAGAGGATGCAAAAGTCATCAACTCCGATGTTGGACCAATGGGGCGACTGCGACCACTAGCAGATATTAGAGATACACACATAGGGAACTTTGTTGAGATCAAGAAATCAACACTCACAGGAGTCAAGGCAGGTCATCTTGCTTATATCGGTGATTCTACTATCGGTGAGGGGTCGAATATCGGTGCAGGTGTAATTACCTGTAACTATGATGGCAAAAATAAATACAAAACTGTTATAGGTAAAAATGTATTTGTGGGAAGTGATACACAGTTGGTCGCTCCTGTGACCATAGAGGATGATGTTATCATTGCAGCAGGAACCACACTCACCAAAAATGTAAAACAGGGTAGTCTTGCTATATCCAGACCACCTCTTAAAATCATGGCAGAGTTCTTCTATAGATTTTTTGGAAAGAGTAGATAATGCAACTTGATTTAAAGGGGAAAAGAGTTCTTTTGGGAGTTACAGGAAGTATCTCTGCTTACAAAGCGTGTGAAGTAGCTAGACTATTTATCAAAGCAGGTGCAGAGGTTAGAGTGGTCATGACCCCCAGTGCCGAACGATTTGTATCCGCTTTGACATTTGAGGCTTTGACACGCAATCCTGTTCTTACAGAGAGTAGTGAAAGTTGGTCATCAAGAGTGAATCATATAGAGTTTGGAAAAGATAGTGATGTTTTTGTTATTGCTCCTGCTACAGCAAACAGCATTAACAAACTTAGCAAAGGTATAGCCGATAATATCTTACTACAAACTGCCCTAGCTTTTAACAAACCTCTACTTATCGCACCATCTGCCAATACTCAAATGATGGCAAACCACTATACAGAAGGCTCTCTTAAGATGTTGGCAGTAAATGATGTCAAAATCATCTCTTCACAATCCAAACTATTAGCCTGTGGAGATGAGGGAGATGGTGCATTGGCAGAGCCTAGTGAAATCTTCTACCAAACAGCACAAAAACTCCTTGAAGTCGAGTTTTGGAGAGATAGAAAAGTAGTGGTAACAGGTGGAGGAACTCGTGAAAAAATAGATGATGTACGATACCTATCAAACTTCTCCTCAGGTAAAATGGCAAATGCTCTCGCTACGGCTCTATATCTAAGAGGTGCTGATGTTTGTCTCATAACAACAAAAGAGTATAGTGAGATTCCTAATGAGATTTATACCATAGAGGTAGATGATGCACAAGAGATGCTAGAGTATACCATTGATGCTGTGAGAGTCTCCAAAAAAGGGAAGATGAGCCATGCTAGTATGAATAGCAGTGAACCTGTCCATCTTATACAGAAAAAACCTTATCTCTTTATGGCGGCCGCCGTATCTGATTTTACTCCTAAGTTTCCGCAGGTAGGAAAGATAAAAAAGAGTGATATTGGAGATAAATGGAGTGTAGAACTGAAACAAAATCCTGATATTTTACAAGAGATTAATAAAGATGGATTGATTACTATCGGATTTAAAGCTGAAATGGACTCTAAAAATGGATTTTTCAATGCTGAATCTATTCTTAAAAAGAAAGATATAGATGGAGTATGTTATAATTTGCTAAAAGATAGCCAAAGTTTTGGAACTGATGAGAACAACATAATATTTATAACAGGGGAAGAGAGTATAGACCTCGGAACTTCTGATAAACTTGGATTATCTTTTAAAATTTTAAAAGAGAGTCAAAAATTAGAAAATGAGCAATAATATATTAAAAAATCTAGCTATCATTATGGATGGCAATGGAAGATGGGCAAAAGAGAGAGGTTTGATTCGTACCAAAGGACACGAAAAAGGTGCAGACACTATTCGTGATATTACAGAATATTGTGCAGAGCATGAGACCATAGAGACTGTGACACTATATGCCTTTAGTACAGAGAACTGGAAACGACCAAAATATGAGGTTGATTTCCTTATGCGTCTGCTTGATAGATGGCTCAAAAAAGAGCTTGAGACCTATCATCGGTTTGGTGCAAGATTTGAGACAGTAGGAGATATAGAGGGGTTTTCACCTAAACTTCAAAAAACTATAGCTTCTATAAAAGAGCAGACAGCTCACCACACTAATGTAACGCAGATTTTGGCTCTGAACTATGGTTCAAGAGAGGAGATAGCAAAAGCGGCAACAAGACTAGCTAGTAGAGGTGAAGAGATTACCGAAAATAGTTTAGGAGATGAACTTAATACTCCATATACAGATATAGACCTTATGGTAAGAACAAGTGGAGAGCAGAGACTATCAAATTTTCTCCTTTGGCAACTATCATACTCCGAATTTTTCTTTACACCTACACTTTGGCCTGATTTTACACCTCATGAGTTGGATGATATTGTTGACCAGTATGTCAATAGAAATCGAAGATTTGGAGGACTTTGATGGAAGAGATTTTATTAGTTACGGTCGTATTTATATTTGGTATTGTAATTGGTTCATTTCTAAATGTACTAATATATCGTATCCCAAATGATGAGAATATCGCTTTTCCTGCTTCAAAATGTCAAAGTTGTCAAACTCCTCTAAAATGGTGGCACAATATACCTATAATATCATGGATTATACTAGGAGGCAAATGTTATTTTTGCAAAGAGAAAATATCTATGCAGTATCCACTTATAGAGTTTGCTACTGGTATGATTGCTATTGTACTCTTTTTGAAACTTGGATTGGTTTGGTATCTTCCTATAATATTTATGGTATTTGTTTTACTATTTGCTTTGGTGATGATAGATTTCAAATATATGGCTGTTCCTGATAGTCTAAATCTATTGGCTCTTGCTCTAGCAATTATCAATCCACATATCATAGAGTCTATACAATATGCTCTAATGGCAGCAGGTGGATTAATACTACTAAAATACTACTTAGAGTACTTCTTAAATAAAGAGGCTATGGGTGAGGGAGATATTATCGTAGCAGGAACGATGGGTGCATTACTTGGTTTTCCACTCTTCTTCTATGCACTCTTTTTATCTGCTATACTAGCTATGATTCCATCACTGATTGCTACATATACGAGAGAAGATAAAGCTGTTCCATTTGTTCCATTTTTGGCTATTGCTACATTTATAGTATATGTAGCTGATAAGCAGTTTATGCAACTTGCCCAGTGGCTTATGTATGGGTAAAACTTACTCGAACATGTATATCGTTATGTGTAAAGCGTAGAGACAAGGCACGCCTTGTCTTATCTCATTCAAATTAAAATTATTAATACAATAATGCGTTATTGAGACAAGTTATTGAGACAAGGCATATCATTCATTGAGACAAGGCGTGCCTTGTCTCTACGGTTATGATGTTTGAATATTAAAAAATTTATCATTTTCCCATTTCAATGGATTTTGATGCACATAATCCACAATCTGCATATATCTATCTTCATCTCGTATGATATTTTCATAAAACCTGCTCTGCCAACCAAATTCAAAATTCAATCTATGAGCATGTTTTGTTACAGCCGATTTATACCCACCAACAATTGAAGATATGCTATTTTTACCTTGATTTTGAAATCGTTTTTGTCCAATGTTTTTTTCATCGGTTTCATTCCCCGATAAAATCAATATCCCATGAATATGATTTGGCATCACAACAAATACATCCAATTTAATATTTTTGGCATGGTTTTTTATTTCATACCACAATATATCAGCGATAACACCCAATGGAGATAAAATCATCTTGCCATTCTCAATCTTGCCGAAATACTCCTCTTTGTCTTTGGGGCAGATGGTGATAAAATAATATCCATCCCATCTATAATCCCAATTTTGTAATCGTGTTGATGATACGCGATATTGCTTGTTAAATTTTTCGGTTGGCATTTTTGGGCTTTCCTTTATGTTTTATCGGTATGGTAGAGACAAGGCACGCCTTGTCTCAAAAATATGATATGTTTCAAAAATATGATATGTTCCAAAAATATGATATGTTCCAAAATATGTCATGTTTTAAAAATATAATATTGATAGGAGGGAGACAAGGCGTGCCTTGTCTCTACGGTAATTATACCACCAAAAAATATCAAATCCCCCCAATCGCAAAACTCGTATCCCCATTCAGATAAATAGTAGGCTTCTGCTCATGGTTAAACGCCTCTTTGGCGAGTCGTGGCAAAACCACTTTTACATATTTAGCAATATCCGTAATAGAGATTCTATCCTCAAAATCATACACCTTTTTATTGCCCATTGCGTCCAAAATGGTATAGGTAAAAATCCCATGCTGTTTATACCCATCAATAGCATCCTGACTACTCGAAGCCCCTGCAATAATCGCACTTCCCACATTGCCCCCAAATCTGTTAACCGAGGTGCTTACCAACTCTTTTGATGCCATGCTTCCACTCTGACAGGTATCAAGCAAGATAACCGATTTGACAGCTTTAATCTGGCTCATTATCTCTTTGAATATCTGTTGGTTAATCGCCTCTTTGGTCACATCAGCATCATTGGCACAACCATAAGGGATAAAGTAATAATCTCCATCTCTATCATTGGTAATCCCATGACCTGAAATATACAAGACAAATACATCATCTGCTTTTACCCTATCGGCTATCTCTTTGACTTTTCTATCTATCTGCTCTTTGGTCACTTGCTTATCTTTTAGAGCGTAAGTGTTGACTGTTCCAAAGACAGATTTTCCAATGCTTTTGAGTTTGCTACTCAACTTATCTGCATCATTATTGGGGAATTTGAGGTCAAGTGAATCATCTTTGTAGTCATTAATCGAAAGGGTCAAGAGGTGCAAGTTTGGTTTTCGCTCAACTCTCTTATTATTGACAATTGTGATGGTTGGCTTATTCGATAAAATATCCCCTTTTTGGTTGGTCGCATCAAACGCAATGGTGTGTCTGCCACTAGGCACAGAGATTCTCTGCTCGATAACCGTACACGCTCCAATGGTCTCTTTTTTCTCTCTAAAGGCTTTTGTTCTGCTTAGGTATTTGATAGATTTATCATCGACATAGAAGTTTAGATTCTCTACTCCTCCACCATTGTCACAAACCTTGACCCCTATCTCGGCACTCTCCCCATCTATGGTGTGTGAAGTGGTCAAAATCTCAACTTTTGGTGGCAAACCTGAATTTAAAATAGAGTCAATATCAATCCCTTGGGCATAAGAGCTAATATCTTCACCATTAATCGCTTTGGTCACAAGGTCAGGTCGGTAGAACTGCTGTCTAAATCTGCTTACATCCATAAACTCTGCTTCTTTGTTGGCTCCTCTATTGATATGATAACCGATATACTGCTCTGCTCCTTTTGAGGCGTTGTAGAAGCCCTCTTTTGTCCATGCTATCCACTCGTTGTTTTTTGTGATGAAGAGGTTTAGTTGGGGGTAGATTTGTTGAGAGTTTGACAAATAAATATTTATATTTTTTTCTTTGGCTATTTTAAATACTTTTTTTCTACTGTAATTAAACTTTTTCATCACT
>NZ_JAACKB010000359.1 GCF_010892395.1 Sulfurovum sp. bin170 | reverse complement strand
TTGGTTTTTTTATCAATAATATGTATAGTCTCAGTAAGATTTTTAAAAATACTAATGTTTTTTTGTAATTCAGATACACCTATAACCACTCTATTCTCCAATATATATATTTTGTTTATTATATATATATTTTAATTAGATAAAGATTAAATAAAACTCGGAGCATCATTAGCAAACAGAATCAAATCCCCTGCTCTAGTCTCCTCCACCAACATCTCCTGCATCTTATCCTTACTCTCCAACTTCACCAACTTACTCTCATCCACATGGTCTCTAAAGATACGGTAGTTCAAATCCCCAGTCACAACCACCAAATCAAAAACCTCATTGGCTCGTTGGGCAACTTGAACATTGAACTCATCATCAACTTCAACTAAACCAGGGGTGATGAGAACTTTTCGCCCCTCATAGGTAGAAGCCAGATTGAACCCCTCTAACATCCCATCAATATTTCCATTAAAGCTATCATCTATAATAACCTTGCCACCTGCGTCCATTCTTTGAAGTCTATGTGCTGTGGGTTTTAGTGTCTCTAGCTGTTTTTTGATGGTCTCATCATCCATACCTAATGCTTTTGCTACTTTTATAGATACTGCTATATTCATCGCATTAAACGAACCCAAGATATTGACATGATACTCTTCCCCATCCATCTCAAAGTCCAAACCATCAAGAGTTGCTCTGATATTTGAAATCTCTTTCCCAAAACTATGCACAATCTTCTCAGGTTTCACCATCGCAGAGTCATGTACCCAAGCCTCTTGAAGTCTATCAGATGAGAGAATCTCCATCTTGGTATTTCGAATATTTTCCAAATTTCCAAAATACTCAATATGTGCAGGGCCAATCTTTCCAACTACTACAAGATGAGGATTAACAAACTCTGAAATCTCTTTTATATCCCCTTTGCCCCTAGCACCCATCTCTACAACATAAACCTCTGTGTCCGTTGGTAAATCATCATTGATATCTTTGAGTACTCCACCAAAAGTATTGACAGAACGAGGAGTTGGATATGCTTTGTATTTAGCTGATAAGATATGAGCAATATAGTTTTTGATACTGGTTTTGCCATAACTAGCCGTAATCCCAACTACTGTCATATTCTCCATAGACTCCAACTTCTTCTCAGCTTTCACTTGAAAACCTCTAAAAAGCATCGCTTCCATCATCATTGAGATGAGATACGACAGAAGAATAGGGATAAGAACAGCATAACTACCATACTCCATCCCTGTAGTTAACATAACGGTAAGGGCAATAAAGAAAACCAAAGAGGCAAAAAATCGTTTAACTCTGCCTGTAAATACCAATGGTTTGTCCTGTTTTGCTCTCCACTTGTACAGCATCCCAATATATACCACCGTCACAATAATACTAAGATTCAACTTGCTCAAAAAGAAGTATCCCAACAAAGGAACAATAAAATAGGTGATGTGCCACCAACTCTTGGTATGATGAAAAATCACCCTCTCCAACTTGTAACTGTACCACTGCATATTGGTCATAAAGTAGTAGCCGAGGGCTAACACAAAAAGTATATTGCTAAGTATCTCTATCTGAATCATCTGATGCCTTTAATTTGAAAAAGGTATTATATCAGCAATAGATATTGAGGTTACTTACTACTTAAATCTTCACTAAAAAGCAGGTAGAGATGGGTCAGGATTTTGAATTTTTTCTCTATACTTATCTATATCAATATTTTGGGATATATACTCTCCATGTAGATACTCTAAATTAGATATTAATCTATATTTAAAATCACCATCATCAATAACTTTGGTATCAATGATTTTAGACATCAAGTGTAGATTTGGAAAGTGGGTTAACAACTCATCTTTTATAGGAGAGTTACTCCAAAGAGCTATTTTTTTACTATCAGAGATATTATTTAAAGCAAGTACCTGCTGTATAGCATTCTCACTAGAGTAAGAGCTATTGCTCTCCTCTAAAAGTTTAAAATTATTAAATTTATGACTCAAAGTGTCATATTCTAAAAATGCATAAATAGCAATAACCTCTACTAGGAATATAATTAATTGCATTAGAGGTCATTCCTTAAAGTTTTATTAAATTATATCATTAATATACTTACATAGGCTGATTATTATTTAAAAGAAGCTTTAATATCCAATATAATTTATTCTACTCCACTGTAACAGATTTTGCCAAATTTCTAGGCATATCCACATCATTCCCAAGCCTAATGGAGACCTCCAAAGAGAGCAACTGTGTCACCACCATCATCTCAAAAAACTCCAACATAGGATGAGAATCATATTTGGTTTGAATAAAGTCATCGGCTAGTTCAAACGGTTCTGGAGAGATAGCCAAGATAGTAGAGTCTCTAGCACTTAACTCCTCTACATTTGATTTGATTTTATCATAATGGAGACTTCTAGGCATAAGGGCAATAGTAAACAGTTCGCTATCAGCCAAAGCGATAGGTCCATGCTTCATCTCTCCTGCTGGATAACCCTCAGCGTGAAGATAGCTTATCTCTTTAAGTTTCAATGCTCCCTCTAGGGCTAATGGGAAAAATATATCTCTACCTATAAAGAAAAAACCGTGACCATGCAGGTATCTTTTTGAGAGTCTATGCAGTTTCTCATGCAGTCTGTCTGTCACTAGCAGAGCTTTTGGCGTATGACGCATCGCATCTAGTTCTGATTGTAGTTTCTCTTTACTAACACTATTTTTTAGCTCTGCGACATAGAGCGTTAACATCCAAAGTACCATAGTCTGTGTAGCAAATGCTTTGGTACTAGCAACACCTTTTTCAATCCCTGCTCTGGTCAAGATAGCTCTGTCACTCTCTCTTACGATAGATGAGTTATCAACATTACAGATGCTCAAACTCTTTAATCCTGCTCTTTTTGCCATCTTTAGAGCCTCTAGCGTATCGGCAGTCTCACCACTTTGAGAGATGGTAATAAAGAGCGTATCATCTTTAAGCAGAGGCTCCTTGTATCTAAACTCCGAAGCAATCTCCACTTGACAAGGGATTTTGGCTATTCTCTCTAGTAGATATGAGCCTGTTAATGCCGAGTGGTAGCTAGTTCCACATGCACAGATTTTGATATTGTTAATACCCTCAAATAGCTCAACTCCTAGCTCCTCAAACTCAACTCTATCATCTAAAACACGACCCATCATCGTATCATTCATGACATCGCTCTGCTCATATATCTCTTTTTCCATAAAGAATCTATAGCCATCTTTTTGAGCCATAGCTTTGTCGGTTGCTAGTGGTTTTTTGGTGAAATTCTTCTCTCCATTGGCATCAAAAAGTTTGACTTCCCCATCTTTTGCATAACCATACTCACCATCTTCCAAGTAATAAACCTCTGTAGCCATACCAATAATAGGTGTATCTGATGAGGCAAAATAGACATCTTCACCATCAAAACCGATAAGCATAGGTGAGCCATTTTTTGCAAAAAAGATAGTATCAGGTTGAACTTCTGTCACCAAAAGTGTGGCATATGCACCTTCTAATTTATTGATTGTTTTAGTAAAAGAGTCAAATCCATCACCTTTTTTCTCACAATAACTCTCAAACAGATGAACAATCGTCTCTGTATCAGTTTGACTCAAAAAGTTAACACCCTGCTCTTGAAGCTCTACTTTCAACTCTTGATAATTCTCTATGATACCGTTGTGTACCACAAAAGAGTACTCCCCTAGATGTGGATGTGCATTAAGCTCTGTTGGTTTCCCATGTGTAGCCCAACGAGTATGACCAATAGATACACCAAAACCATCACTCTCATAATCTTTAGTCTTAGCTCTTAGATTCTCTAATTTTCCTATGGCTTTAAAATGTTTGAGTTGTCTGTTTTCTATAATAGCGATACCTGCTGAATCATAGCCACGATACTCTAACTCCTGTAAACCATCTAGCAAAATCTCTTTTTTCTCTTTTTGTCCTACATATCCTACGATTCCACACATATATACTACTCCGTTAGTTCTTTAATTATAAAGTCGGTATTATGGCAAAAATTTCCATTCTTCTCGATTAAAAATAGGTCATTAACTCTGTTAGTTTTTGTATGAATTTTAGCAGAACATATATCAATACCCAACTTATCAAATATAGAGATAATATGAGAGAGCAACCCTTTTCTATTGCTACAGTGCAACTTCATCATCCCATGCTCTTGAGAGTGGTTGCAGTCGATGGTTACCGCTTTTTTATCTATATTTGGATTTTCTAGGTTCAGTTGATGGACTTTTTTTAATGCTTCTCGTATAATATTTTCAATCAAAAGAAGCTCATCTTCATCAGCCATCTCATTAAAATCTATCTTAAAATATTTCACCCCGTCAAATAGTTTACAAATATCCATATTAACAATATCAAGTCGTCTAAGTCTATATAACAGATAACTTAAATCCAGATTATCTTTTCGTATCACCTCAATAGTCAAAAATCCATTATTATCAATACTAAAACTATAATCTTCTATCTCCCTTGCTGTTTTTACAATCTCTATAATTTTTCCTGAGCTATATTTCATAAATAGCAAATCAGAAGGGATGCGTAGAATCTTTTTTTGAAATAGACGAGAAAATTTCATGAACTCTGAATTATTCTGCAAAATTTTCTCTTTTTTTAGTCGTTTATTGGTCTCATAGAGTTTTTCCCCACAGGAGATTGCTCTATTGGATTGAGTATAGAGTGTACGAAGAAGTCTTGCATTGAAATCATTATAAGTCTTGACTCCAACGGCATTCATATCAGAATAGGTTAACAGATATATGAAGTCTAACTCCAGTTTGGTTGGAAATCTTGATGCGAACCTTAAAATGGTCTGCTCTGTATGGAGGTCTTCGCGTTGGGCTGTACTGCTCATAATACTATGGTAGAGAATCAGATTAGTTCCTATCTTTATCTGCTTTTTGGAAAAAAGTAACTTCTCTGCAAAGTTTTTAAATAGTTTTGCACCGACTATAGCATGTTCTTCTCTTCTGCCTTTCCCTGCATCATGTAGCAGTGTTGCAAATTTAAGAAGAGCCTTCTCCTCAGGTTTCAACGAATCATAAATTGATTTAAGCGTTGTATCTTCTATATTTTCCAAGTTTTGAAGTGCTTTGAGTGAATGAATCCCAACAGCATAACGATGATAGCCATCAAACTGTGGGAGATTGATAATCTGCTTCATGGGACGCATAACATACCCCAACAGATTAGTATCCAAAAGTGGTTTGAGTATATTAGAACAGTGAGTTTTAGAGAACATTTTGCGAACAATCGTATATATATCTTCATTGACTGTTTTGGGTTTTGAAGCACGACTAAGTGCCAATAGAAAAGTTGGATGAGCCTCAAAAGCCATATCTCCTGCATCGCAAAGTTGACCAAGAAGTGATTCAAATGAATCATCTATCTCTTTTGGTCTCAACATATGACTCTTATCATCATTATCCAGAGCATCTGTCCATATAGTTGTATGTAGCTTAATGACCTTTAGACATCGAGTGACCTCTTTTGCAAACTTCATATGCTCTCTCTCGTTATATCCAAGATATTTAGCTATTTGAGGGATAAGCTCCAGTCGTACTCTATCCTCTTTTTTCCCTCTGCTAAGATGTAGAGCAGAGCGAACTCTAAAGAGAAACTCTTGTGCTATATGAAACTCTCTGTACTCCTTGTCTGCCACTATATCTTTTGGTAGGTCTCTAATTCGCGTTACATTATAGAGAATATTTCCTAGCCAATAGACAAGATTAGCATTACGAAAACCACCAACCCCCTCTTTTAGATTTGGCTCCATCGTCATAGGAAATCTTTTATGTAGATTTCTCATCTCCTCTATCTTTGCTTCTATAAACTCCTCTTGTTTATAGTGGCGAATTCTATTAAGTTCATTCTCTACCTCTGTCCATAGGTATTTTGACCCCTCTACAAAACGAGACTCTATCATGGATGTTTTGATAGTTATATCTGTCTGCGAAATATCAAAAAGCTCATCTACTTCATGTACTCTATGCCCTAGCTTAAGACCTGTATCCCAAAGAATATAGAGAATCTTCTCCATCATCTCCTTTGTGTGATAACCCTGAACATCTTTATAGACAATCATCAAATCAATATCAGAATGCACACAGAGTTGCTCTCGTCCATAACTTCCCAAGGCAACAAGAGTAATCGGCAGAGCATGTTTGGTTGGAGCGTAAGTTGTGCCAAACATCGAACGCGTTGCTATCATATAGACCATCTCTATTAGAGTATCTATCTTATGAGTATGTTTAACCAAAAAATCTTTTCCACCTGAGTTAGCAAAGCTCTCCTCCAAGGTTTCAAAATAGTTTTTTATATCTTTTTTCAAGACTTTTGCTATCTCAAAATCCTCTGCCTCTGCATACAACAGGGTCTCAATTTGCGATTTTATTTTTTCCATTTTATCTTCTCCTAGAGGCACTTAAAAAGTTGTGAATTCCAACCCAAATTTTACAAAAAAATTGATTATATCAAAAACAATTAAAAATAAAGAGTAGTTTAATTTTAATTCGATATTATTTCGTTACAAATAAAAATTATTATTTAAAATAAGGAAAAAATATGATCGTAACAAACAAAGCTCCAGACTTTACAGCAACAGCAGTTCTTGCCAATGGACAAATCGTTGAAGATTTCAACTTAATGGAAAACCTAGGTGAAAAAGGTGCAGTACTTTTCTTCTATCCACTAGACTTTACATTTGTATGTCCTTCCGAAATTATTGCATTCTCAAAAAGAGCGGCTGATTTTAGAGAGAGAGGCGTAAATATTATCGGTGTATCTGTAGATAGTCAATTTTCACACTTCGCATGGAGAGAGACACCAGTAAACCAAGGTGGTATCGGTAGAGTTGATATGCCACTTGTAGCAGACCTCACAAAACAGATTGCTAGAGATTACGATGTTCTTCTTGACGATGCTGTTGCTCTTAGAGGTTCATTTCTAATTGATGCTGATGGTACAGTTAGACACGCAGTAGTCAATGACCTGCCACTTGGTAGAAATATTGATGAGATGATTAGAATGGTAGATACCATGTTGTTTACTAACGAGCATGGTGAAGTTTGTCCTGCTGGTTGGGTAAAAGGTGACGAAGGTATGAAAGCAGATACAGAAGGTGTTGCAGAGTATCTTGCAAAACACGCTGACGACCTATAATCGTAGGGGTAGACCGATGTGTCTACCCATTATAAATAAAATATAAAGACAAAAAATCATGACAGACTACATAACACTACTAAAAGAGAATGATTTAAAAGCCACTATCCAACGAACTAGTATCTTAAAATCAATCGACCACGCGGGACATATCAATATCGATGAGATATACGAAGATGTCAAAGAGCAACACCCTACGCTATCCCTAGCGACCATCTACAAAAACATAATCCTAATGCAACAAAATAATGTCATTATCGAAGTACCAATGAACGGCGAAAAATCAAAATATGAACTCAAAAAAGATGACCACATCCACCTCATCTGTCAATCATGTGGAGAGATTCGAGATACCGAGATAACCAAAGAGAGAGAGCAGATACTAACTATTGAAAACTTTCAACTCAACAACGCACAGATAAATCTCTATGGACTCTGTCACAAATGCCAAAAGATATAGAAGAGAATGCTCTCTTTATAGCAGACGCACACTATCCTCACTATGGTGATGAGTTCTTAAACATTTTAAAGGATTTAGAGAGTGGAAAATTAACAACCCCTCAACTCTTTCTTATGGGTGATATTTTTGACCTACTATTTGGATACAATAAGTATATCAAAACTTTTTCAGAAGAGGCGATAGCACTACTTCAAGAGTTATCAAAAAAGATAGAGATTCACTACCTAGAGGGCAATCATGACTTCTGTCTAAAAGAGATTTTTCCAAATATAAAAATCTACAGCAGAGAAGAGCAACCTATTCGATTTAAATTAAACAATCAAACCGTATATTTAGCTCATGGCGATTTACATAAGACAGGCTTTGGCTATGATTTATATTGCAAAGTACTTAGAAACAAAACTACACTTACTCTACTTAGACCTTTTGAAAAACAGATTATTGACCATCGTATAAAAAAACTAAAAACTAAAAATATATGTAGAGACTTTATAGGATACCAAAAAAGATTCGATGCAATCATCAAACAGTATCCAAAAGGTTCTCTTATTATCGAAGGACATTTTCATCAAGGAGTAGTACATAAAAACTATATCTCTCTACCCTCTTTAGCGTGTCAAAGAGAAGTGGGAATGGTTATTAATGGAGAATTAATATTAATTATCCTTTAATACTTTTTATTCTATAATTCTATCTTATTTTAATAATAAAAGGAACAAATACATGAAAAGTTATAAACTTCTAGCTACCTCACTAGTAGCAACCTCACTTCTATTTGGAGCAACTTCAACACTAGACACAGCAAAAAAGAGTGGTCTCGTAGCCATTCCTGAAAGTAAAGCAGATCTTTCAAAACTTATTGATCCTGACAAAACCATAACTGATGAGAGAGTAGAACTGGGCAAAAAACTATTCTTTGAACCAAGACTCTCAAAAAGTGGCATCATCTCCTGTAACACCTGTCACAACTTGGGTCTAGGAGGAGCAGATGGTGTCTCGGCCGCTGTTGGTCACAAATGGACAGCCAACCCTCACCATCTCAACTCTCCAACTGTCTATAATGCAGTATTTTTCAAAGCACAATTTTGGGATGGAAGAAGCCCACACCTAGAAGACCAAGCACAAGGACCAATGCAAGCAGGCCCAGAGATGGCATCTCCAAAAGAGCTAGTAGAGAAGCGAATCAACTCCATTCCTGAGTATGTTGCAGAGTTCCAAAAAGCTTATGGTAAAGATGTCAAGATAGATTTTGAGAAGATTACAGCGACGATTGGTATCTTTGAGAGAACTCTTGTGACACCATCAAGATTTGATGACTTTTTAAATGGCAAAAAAGATGCACTGAGTGTTGCAGAGCAGAAAGGTCTAGAGACATTCATAGCCAAAGGGTGTACAAGCTGTCACAACGGTATAGCACTCGGTGGAACCATGCAACCATTTGAGTTGGCAGGAAAATACAAATTTGCTGATGTAGGTGACTTCAAAGGTGATGCAAAAGGTATGGTAAAAACACCAACCCTTAGAAATATCACTGAAACTGCTCCCTACTTCCACAATGGTGCTATCTGGAATCTATCAGATGCTGTTAAAGAGATGGGAAGTACACAACTTGGTATCAAGATTACAGATGCAGAGACAGATGAGATTGTTACTTTCTTAAAAGCACTTAAAGGTAGAAAGCCTGAAGTTACTTATCCTCAACTTCCAGAGAGTACAATGACAACTCCACAGCCTGATTTCAAATAAATTTAACAAGAGCCTTTTAACTAAGGCTCTTTCACCTTAAAATATATCAGCTTTCGCTTGACACCCAACCTGAACTAAAATAGGCTCCTCCAGATCAATCCTTGCCGCAGTCAACCTTCCCCCCCAAACACAACCTGTATCTAGTGACAATACATTGGAGTCTTGATAATATCCCAAAGTAGACCAGTGACCAAATATAATCTTCATCGCCATAGACCTGCGAGAGGGACAAGCAAACCAAGGTTTTAGACCTTTTGTCATAACTTTATATTCAGTAGGCTCACCTTTCTGTTTGAAATTCAACTCTCCATCATCTTTGCAAAAACGCATACTTATAAAAGAGCTTAAGATATACTTCTCTATATCCAGAGACCTAGCTCTAGCATTAAATCTATTGGAACTTTTTTTATGCATATGTTTGAGCCACGCCTTATAGTTTCGCCCTCGTAGCTTCTTCTCTATCCGTGAAGCATGTCGTATCGCCATGCCAAAATCGAACTGTGGAGAGATACCTGCATGAGCCATAGCATATCCAAGCCTATAGTCCCAGTGTAAAAATGGTTGATGTCGTAACCAATCGATAAGCTCTTGGGCATTTGGAGCTTCTAATATGGGGATAATGGTTAGATGTGGTCGCTTAATACCTGCATAGGCAGAGATGAGTGCTATGTCATGATTGCCAAGAACAACTTTGATGGAGTCTTTGATAGAGTATAGATAGTTCAAAACTTCTAGAGATTTATCACCACGACTAAGCAAATCTCCAGCTATCCATAGCTCATCCTCTGCAACATTGAACTTTATCTTTTTCAAAAGTTCCTGTAGAGAATCATAACATCCTTGAATATCACCAATTGCCCAAACTGCCACTTAGATTCCTAATTTTTTTTTATAAACTATTATTTTATTTTCTAATGACATCTTAGCATAAGCACTTGAAGGAGAAGGCAAATAGTCTGTTTCTATATCTAAATAGTCAAAATGTAACTTAAAGAGTCTCTCGGATAATCGACCTGTAAAAGCTATTTTTCTGATACTTGGATGCTCCTCTAAAAATGAAACTATATTGTTAACTTCAATATCTTCTAACGAGCTATCCAAGGAGTTATCACGACTACAATTTGCCACCATATCCCAAAGAGCTATCTTTGAAACTTTGAGCAACCATATCTTCTGGTCACGATTGTTAATAGGGTAGCTTGTCACAGCAGAGAGTATTTTCCAAAACTGATTGCGTGGATGAGCGTAATAGAATGCTTTGTCAAATGAGTCTATGCTAGGGAATGAACCTAATATCAAAATCTCGCTATCTTTGAAAACGATAGGCTCAAACGGATGCTCTAATTTTTCACTTTTCACTATTTACTCCCTTTTGGTGCGTTAGAAAACGCACCCTACTCACTAAACTGTATCGGTCCTTCCCCACTACCATTAAGCAACTGCCTCACATAAGGATTGGTCGTATTTTTAAAAGCCTCATTATCTGCCCACTCTATAATCTCACCCTCAAACAGAAATGCCAAATAATCAGCAGATTTGAAACTCTCTTTCATATCATGGGTAATCAAAACAGAGGTAACCCCAAGCTCCTTTTGCAACTTCAAAATCAACTGCGTAATCAAATCACTAGTAATTGGGTCGAGACCTGATGTTGGTTCATCATAGAGTATAATTTTTGGTTCCATAATAATT
Source organism: Sulfurovum sp. bin170 (assembly GCF_010892395.1). Classification (GTDB taxonomy): domain Bacteria; phylum Campylobacterota; class Campylobacteria; order Campylobacterales; family Sulfurovaceae; genus UBA1140. The sequence continues at coordinate 2,092 of NZ_JAACKB010000359.1, read as the reverse complement.
GCTCGTGCTAATCCTGCTCTTTTTCGCATACCACCACTAAGCTCATTGGGAAAAAGCTTTGATACTCGTTCAGCATCAAGCCCTGTCATATTTAACATCTTCATCACTTTAGCTTCAATCTCTTTTTCAGAGAGTTTAAAGTGTTCTCGCAGAGGAAAAGCAACATTATCAAAAATATTCATACTATCAAACATCGCCCCATCCTGAAAAAGATAACCGATATGTTTACGAACAGCCCTCAACTCTTTTTCTGAACAGGTAGCCACATTGACACCCTCTACAAATATATCTCCTGCCGTCGGTTTCATAAGCCCTACAATATGTTTGATAATCGTAGATTTACCACCACCAGAGAGACCCAATATAACAGTAGTTGACCCCTCTGGAAAGATAAGATTTACATTGGAGAGAACCTCTTTTGTTCCAAAGACTTTTTGCAGTCCTTTTATCTCTATAAGTGGATTCTTCTCATCAAACTCTATCTTCTCTTTGGTCTCTATTATATCCATCTATCTCAATGCCTTTTTCAGATTCAAAATCAGAAGAGCCAAGGTGGCAAAAGCAAAAATCTTGAAATTTATCTCACTCCCTTTATGGGTATTTAGAAAAGCATCACTCTGTGTCATCGCCTCACCTGCAAGTTGCATCTCTATAATATCAGGGATATAGTATGAGGTAAAGAGCAACCCAGTAGCTATTACCAAAAATGCTGATATAAGAGTCCATCTATCACTCTCAAAAGCTTTCCACTTTGTTGCTTCATAGATGAGTATGAAGAAAACTGTGAAATTGACTAGAAATCCCAACTTTTGGAAGTTTACAGTCATAATAAGTCCCTCTTGGAAATTTGAGAGTAGCTCTCCACCCAAAAGTGACTCGGAATGAAAAATAGTTGGGGCTACTACGATTCCTGCGAATAGTCCTGCTCCGAGGACTGCTCCTAGTGTTATTATGTATGTTATTGTTGCTATTCTGAAAATCTTTTTTGTCATGGTTGGTTTCCTATGTATTGTTGGAATTCATTTTCAAGATGTATGTTGTCTCTGATAATCCATCGTTTGAATGCTGTAAAAGCAGAACGCTTACTCAAATGTTCTTTTATTTTAACCAAAAAGTATTCATTATCTTGATTTTCATAATAATCAAAGAGTAAATTTTGAAAAACTCTTAACTCTTTTAATAATGAACTTCTAAGACTACTACTTTCTAGAGCTTTTTGAGCTGTATGCTCTCCATTAAAACATTTTTCTAATAACTCTTTTGTCTCTTCTGCTTTGTCTGAGACAATTAAAACTTTAAAAATAGGTTTCTCTTTTGGCATAGGTTGACAATAGTAGTGTATCGATGTATCTACATAATCAGATAAAACCGTACAGTTTAACAAATTATCAAATGTTGTAGATTTTATATCATTACAATGTCTACAACTAAGAAAAAGATTATTCCAACTAAGCCTTAATTGTCTATCCCCTTGATGTGAAATAAAATGTTCAATATTGATATTTTGAGGCTCTTTCTCTTCACAAATATAACATTTATTACAAAAATCTTTTTCTAATCTATCTAAAACTTCTTGACTGTTGTGAGTATTTGATATATTCGGTGCAGGTTGAGATTTTTCAAAATAGACCATTAAAGTGCCTTGAACATATTTCTTAATTTAATCTCATTTAGTTTAACGGCTAACTCATCTGACATAAAAGTTGGTACAGTATCAAAATATTTTTTTAACTTATAATATTCGTCCTTTTCATTATCAGATAAATTATCCCTATCAGCCAATTTCTCAAATATCTTAATTTTATCTTTAAGCTCTTTAGAATATTTATCGCTATCAAAATAACTTTCAATAAGTGCATCATAGGAGTAACTTGATAAATCAGTTGTAACAAATCTCTTTTCTAAATCATAAATAACTGTATTAGATAATGACGACAACACAAAAGGACTATGAGTTGTTACTATAAATTGGATATTTGGGAAAAAGCTTGTAAGTAGTGGTAAAATACTTTTTTGAAGTTCCACATGAAGATGTGTTTCTATTTCATCTATTAAAACAATTCCTTCAATATCCAAACTTCTTGATTTAGTA
>NZ_JAACKB010000011.1 GCF_010892395.1 Sulfurovum sp. bin170 | reverse complement strand
GACAAGTCTTCATTGTCCAAAAATATCTTTTTACAATTGGGATGATTTTTAAAAACTTGAAACTCTACACCATCTTTGTAGTCCATAAGATAGAGTTGAATCTCATCAGAGGTGTATTTTTCTGCGATGCCAACTATGATGTTGTTGAGAAGTGTGGTTTTTCCTGAACCTGTTACCCCTGTAATGAACGCATGAAGATTGGTCGATTTGTCTCCCATGGTAAAATAGATGGTGTCTCTACCATTTTTAGAAGTTCCAATAGGGATAGATAAAAAATCTTTTTCTGTGCTAGAGTTATCTTCTTTTTTTAATTCGACTAATAAATTTTCAATGATTTTATCTTTGTTGTCATTGACATACTCAAACTCATAATCTTCTATCATATCAGAGAATTCAAAAAGTTCTTTCGTAAGTTTTATCTTTTTATCTTCTATACCCAGATGTGAAAATTGATTTAAAATAGCTTGTGTTGCTTTTGATTCACTCTCCAAAACTTCTGTACTTCCAAAAGCAATGGTATAAAACCCTGCTTCATAAGCCGAATCAAAAAAGTTTTTTATCCTCTTTTGTGAAGTCATCTCATCAGGAAAAGAGTCTAAGTTAATAAGAAGCAGATGATACTGCTCTTTGAATTTACTCTGTTGGTTATAGTCTGAAATAGTGGGTGCAGTAGAAGTAAGAATATCATGATGCCTATTTAGAGCTATCTCTTCTATGGCATTAAATTTATTGGTTGCAGAGTTTTGATTAAAAGCAATATCGTAAAGCTTTTCATTTTGCAGTGATGAGAGGTGCATAAATCTTTTTTTATGTGAAAAATCGAAAATATCTACGATTATATCGCCAATGGGTAACACCTCAAATAGCTTTAGAGCAATATTCTCTATAAAATTATTGGCTACCTTTTCACTACCCTCATCAAATATAACACAAAAACCACCCTGTTTGCTATCTAAACATAGTGGGATGGTGTCGTCGTTGTCGATTAAGTCACCTATGTAGATTCCCCATGGAAAAGCGTGGTTGTTTAACATATTTCCCTCTTTTTAATAAATTATTTCAAGCAGTTGGATATCTTTAATCCGTTCAAAATGCTTCTTATTTAATGTAGCCAATGGAATCTTTTTAGAAATAGCACAAGAAGCTATAAAAATATCCCTAAACTCTATAAGTTTGTTCTTTTTTTTCAAAGTTTGAAATATCTCTGAAGCTTTTTTGGCTTGTAAAGCATCAAAAGGGATAATCTCTAACATAGATTCGAGGATATCCACATCTTCTTTTTGCGTATCCTTTTTCGCTCCACTATATAGTTCATAGAGTGTAACCGTAGAGATGGTACACTCATATTCACTCATAAGCTTCCAAAACTTTGTACTCTTTTTGTTTTGTTTCCTAAGATAATCTATAATAACAGATGTATCAATTAAAATTCTTGAATCTTCCAATCTTTAACCTTTACATCCTCTTCTTTTATGTCCCAAACACCTATTTTCAATAATTGACTCAAATCTTTTTTCTTCTTTTTTTTGTAATAAGAAAAAGGCAAAACCAATATCTCTACTTCTTTGTCTAGGTACTCTTTGGGTATATTTATCATATACTCTTGAGATGTTGGTGTAATTATCTCTCTGTACATTATTTGCTCCTCATAAAAGTTTTAACTATTATAACATTCATTTGACTTGACTTACTTTAGAAACAGATAAAACTCACTACTCTCTAAGCAGTGTGGAAGAGCTTGGACAAGCAAATCAGTTGGCTCTAGTCTCACCTGTAGCACAATGGGGTACATTATATTTATAGTTAAAAGATTCATAGTTATCCTCTCTAATTAAAGGCATAACGCTATCTATAAACTCCTCATCACTCTTTTTAATTTTCGATAGAGAGGTAATGAATGCTCTGTTATATATCTTATTTAACTAACAACACCTTAGCCAACTTCTGGAGTGAAAAAGGAGGAAGCTATAAAACAATAGAAAAATTTCTCAAAACGAACGATAAAGAGACATATTGATAATTAAGTACACTCTTTAGACACTTACTGTTGCTATACTCTTCACCATGAGAGTCATCACATTTTCCCCTTTCTCCTTCCCTTTTTACTTTTGGCTCTCATTTATAATTATTTCCCCATATCTATCAGTACTTTAATACTACCATTACTCTCTTTTGCATGGTCGATAGCGTAGCGTTGATTGGATAGTTTTTTTGTATCTAGCTCTATCTGTTTCATTTTTATATACTCTCTAGGAGTCATGTTCATCTTTGTCATGTATGCTTTATCTGCCTCTGCAGAGACCTCTTCGGCTTTTTTTCGTAACTTGTGAAACTCTATTTTTTCTTTTTCTACTTCTCTCTCTATAGCCACTTGGGTAAGCTCTTTTGGTGGGGTTATTTTGCTGATAGTTATATCTATTAAATTTACTGGAATAGCTCTCTCTTTTAATAAATCTTTTACTCCAAATATTATATCTTTTTTAAGCTCTTCTGTAATATTACGGTGATAATATATATCATTAAATATCTTCTCTTTAATTGATATCTCTATGCTATTGTGTATGGGTTTTGATAGTAGGTTCTTATACCACTTTTTGTCAACTCCAAAATTTTCAATCAAAACTGCACTTTTTCCTTTTTGATATCTAAAAACAAGAGTCATATTAAAATCAATAGGGATATTATCTTTTGTAAAAAGAGTCTTGAAAGAATCCTCTATATCAAAAGGTCTAAGAGAGATAAGCTTGATTTCAGATGAGGTGACCCCCCATATAGTTCCTGTTGATATAATCTTTTGGTCTACTCCTTTTTCCCCAAAGAACCAAGGTTTTTTAACTATAACTGCTTCCATTCCTGAGTCAACTGTAACTCGTTTTACAATAACAAAATACCCTATAGTAATAGCTGCTCCAATAGCTATGATTTTTTTCATTTCAACCTCTTTTTAAAATTTTAATTTAATATTATACCACATTAAAATAGAACTATTAATAGTTTTAACTTCTCTTCTCTTCATTTTTATTTAATAAAAAAGAAAATAGTGTTATACTGCTTTATCTTATATAAAAGGATTAGTGTGTCATTAAGTAAAAAATTAGCAGCAGAGTTCATTGGAACTTTTTGGTTGGTATTTGGTGGTTGTGGTTCGGCTGTGTTAGCGGCAGGTTTTCCAGAGCTTGGTATTGGGTTTGTGGGGGTATCTCTCGCATTTGGTTTGACAGTTTTGACTATGGCTTATACGATAGGTCATATCTCGGGTTGCCATCTCAATCCTGCTGTCTCTATAGGGCTTTTTAGTGCAGGTAAATTTGATAAGAAAGAGTTGGCTCCATATATTGTGGCTCAGGTGATAGGTGGAGTTGTTGGTGCTTTGCTACTATATCTTATTGCAACAGGTAAAGCTGGGTTTGAAGTTGGTGGTTTTGCTAGTAATGGTTATGGGGAGTTGTCTCCTGATGGCTATGGTCTTGTCTCTGCTCTTCTTACTGAGGTTGTCTTGACATTTATGTTTTTATTTATAATTTTAGGTTCTACTAGTGATAAAGCACCTGCTGGATTTGCTCCTATTGCTATTGGGCTTGGATTGACGCTGATTCATCTTATCTCTATCCCTGTGACTAATACATCAGTAAATCCTGCTAGAAGTACAGCAGCAGCTATTTTTGCTGATACGGCGGCTATGGGTCAACTGTGGCTCTTTTGGGTGGCTCCTATAGTTGGTGCTGTTCTTGCTGGATTGGCTTGGAGATGGTTCTCTTCTGAGGACTAAGTTAATTATATCCCACCATCTTGGTGGGATATTTGTTTGTTTGTGAATCTACGATTTGGATTTTAACTCTGCTATCTCCTCTTTCAGCTCATCCATCTTTGCTAAGATTGTATCTAGCTTCTCCATCTCCTCTTCATGTTCAGTGTCATCTTCATCTCGTAACTTCTCCATCTCTCCAATAATAACAGCGATAAAGAGGTTAAAGAATACGAATGCAGCGATGATTACGAAGCTGACAAAATAGATCCATGACCAAGGGTGTACTTCCATCCCTTCATACATTACATCTGTCCAGTCCTCAAAAGTGAGAATTCTAAATAGTGTAAGCATTGCTATCAAGAAGTTCTCCCAGAGTCCACTCTCTACTCCTGCAAATAGGAAGTTGCCTAAAATAGCATAGATATAGAAGATAATGAACATCAATATGACAATATCAACGATAGATGGGATAGCCCCCATTAGCATATCTATGATTCTTTTTAGTCCCGGTCTAGCTGTGATAAGCCGTAGTACTCTAAAGATTCTTAGAAGTCTAGCTACTGCTGCCATTGTAGTATTTTCAAGTGGAATAAGGGTAATAATAACAATCACAAAGTCAAATATATTCCATCCACTTTTGAAGAAGTCTGAAGTTTTCTCCTCTGCTGCCATTTTGATAGCAATCTCTATTAGAAAATAGATAGTAACAAAATAATCCATTATATGCATGATAATTATCAGGTTACCATCAACCTCCATCATTGTTTTTAGACCCAATATGGATGAGTAGATGATAATAATTGTTGTTGTTAGGTTAGAAAACCACCTAGCTTCTCGTATATTGATAAGTTTTGCTTTAAACTCCATTCTCATTTTCCCTTTAAAATTTAAATATAGTAAATCTTATCAGTAATATTTTTAACACACTCTTATAGTTGAGTTGATATGGTATATAAATGATGGAATATATGAAAAAAAGATGTTTTTATAGATTTTAATGTTAAATATTACAGTTAAATATTTAACACTATTTTTATATGTTTATTTAATTCTCCAATAGAAGTTGTCTGCTCTCACTGCTATTATCAACTCCAACAGCCCCAACAACACTAGATATGGCTCTAAGTCTTGCCAATAGGTCATCTCGTTCATGTGCGATGGTATCTAGTGTATTATAAATTTTTTTATTCTCTTTCTCTAAGGTTTCTAGTCTATCGCTATCAAGATTGTAGTTTATCTTGAACTCTTCGTACTCACTCTCTACACTCTCTAGCTCATCTCTTAGCTCTTGGTATAGCTCATTTTTTGTCTCTAGCATCTTCTGGTAAGCCTTGGATTTGTTCTGTTCTAGTCTCTCATAATCTTCATCTTTAGTTCGTATTATCTCTTTGTGGACTCTTTGGCTATCCTGTTTTAGTTTATCATAAATATCATCTTTGCTCTGTTCCATTTTTTTATTGTTACTATTATCTGTTTTGATTCTCTTTTGAAGATTATCTACACTCTTCTCTAGCTCTTTTTTTCTCTCTTTTAAGTCATATATATTAGCATTTAAATTGGTCGTTAAAATTTGAAATTTATCTATCTTCTCTTGATTATCTATCTTTTCAGATTTTAGTCTCTCGTTCACAGTAGACTGTATCTTAAACTCATTCTCAATAGATTCAAATCTTGGTTTATATTTCTCTAAGATCTTTAGCTCCTCTAGGAGTTCTCCTCTCTGTTTGTCAGAAGAGAGTAGTTTTGTCTCCAGATTGCTTATCCTTTGCTCTCTTCTAGCAATAGTATCCTCTATTTCTGTCATCCTAAGAGATTGGTCTTTGACTTTTTCTCTGCTTATCCCCAACTCATTTTCCGAAGTATTAAAGGCATGGATAACCTTCCTCTTATCCTCTCTCTCTTCACTCTCTCCACTTTTACATAGAAAACGACCCATCAAGAGACCTACTACTGCTGTTAATAGTAGGATTGCTATTAACTCAACTCCTAAACTCAACATCTTAATATCCTTTCACTCTAAATTCAATTCTACGATTTTTTCTTCGTCCCGCTTCTGTACCATTGTCTGTTATTGGTTCGTGTTCCCCTTTTCCTATAGCTTTCATCTGCTCTAGTGGAATTCCAAGTTGAAAAAGTTTTGCAACAACGGCTTTGGCTCTACTTTGACTTAGCTCTTGGTTTTTTATCTCATTACCCATGCTATCTGTGTGTCCTATAATCTCTATTTTGGCTTTTGGGCAGAGTGAACTAATATCAACTAGACTTTGTAAAAGAGTCTCATTTTGAGCTTTAACTATGGATTTTCCTGCTTCAAACTCTATTTTATTTTTTGATAATAGATCATTAAACTTCTTTTGACACACTTGACCTCCCTCATCCATAGCTACAATACGACTCTGTATTGTAAATCCTATATGTTTAAACTCATCTAAGTATTGTATTATCTCATTCTCTTGCTTAGTAGTTTGACACTTCCCATAGAAGGTTACCTTGGTATCTATAATATTCACAATACCAGAATCTAACTCTTTCAGTAAGAGTGATACAATCAATACAAGTTCTTCCCACTCTCTAGGTTCTCCTGTACCGATATCAACACTTTGTATAATTTTATATGTAGGGTATCTCTCTGCTACGGTTTTAAACAGTTCATCCATACTCTCTTTAGAGGGCATATATCCTTTGAATGTTAACTCCTTATCTTTATAGTTTATATTCATACTATAAGGGGTGATAACTGTGGGTGAGATTTTATCGTGTATGGTTCTTATACCTTGTGTCTGTTCAGCTATCTTGACAGCTTGGTTGTGAAGTGCGATAGTAGGAGCTATTCCACTAAGGGTTATATCTCTTCCCTCTGCTCTAACGGCTACCCATTCTATTTTATTTTGATATAGTCTCTTTTGAACCTCTTTGGTTAGCTCTTTTGGTATTCTGTTTTTATATATGGGAATTGCAATAAGTGCAATCAGTATAATTAGTAGAACACCAAAGAGTTGAGTGTAGAATATTTTACTTTTCATTATTATCCTTTTTTCTTATTGCATTTTTCTCTACAGAAGTTGTTTTGATGACTTTATTTACCTGTTTTGGTATGCCTGTTCCAAATAGATTTGGTATCTCCTTGATACTCATATCTTGTTTGGTATCAGGGAACTCCTTGACCCAATGCTCCTGTCTAGTGTTAGGAAACTCTTTAACAAAATGCTCTTGTCTGGTGTCAGGGAACTCTTTAACAAAATGCTCTTGTCTGGTGTCAGGGAACTCTTTGACAAACTGCTCCTGTTTTGTGTCAGGAAACTCTTTTACACTTACAATCTGCTCCTGCTTGGTGTTAGGGAACTCTTTTATAAACTGTTCTTGTTTAGTATCAGGAAATT
>NZ_JAACKB010000358.1 GCF_010892395.1 Sulfurovum sp. bin170 | reverse complement strand
TTAGTGTTAATTTTTTGTTGTTTCTTTAATAAAATTTAGCTTAAATTAGAATTGCTGCTCTTTATCCCATAAGCCCTCTCATACAAACTCAAAGCATCCTCCAACTCACCCATAGACTCATACAGATAAGCCAAGTTATTATAGAGCATCGCTGTATCAGGATGATTTTCACCAAAGACATCTTCATAGATTTTCAGAGCCTTTTGATAGAGAGGCAGTGCCAAATCATACTCCTCTTTGGACTCATAAACTCCTGCTAGATTGTTATACGATATGGCTATATCGGGGTGTTCATCTCCTCTGACCTCTATGGAAATCTCTAAAGAGGTCTTGTAGAGTTCTAACGCCTTGTTATAATCTTTGGATGTGCTATAGAAAAGTGCTAGATTATTGTACTTTGTAGCTGTTGTATCGGTATATTTTCCTATACTCTTTTCGCTTATCTGTAGTGCCTGTTCTGCTAAGAGAACTCCTTTGTCATACTCTTCCATATTGTAGTATGTGGTTGCAAGATTTCCCATGGTTATGGCTGTTTCAACATGCTCTTCACCAAAAATCTCTTTGGTTCCAGTTAAAGTTTTTTGAAAAATAGGCAGAGCCTCTTTATATCTACCCATAGCAAGATAACATGAAGCTAGATTATCATAACTCTGTAGAGTGCTTGGATGTTTCTCTCCTACAGAGTCTATGCTTATCTCCAAGGATATTTTATATTGTGATAGAGCCGTCTCATACTCACCCATAGTATAATTGACCCAAGCGATATTGTTGTAGTGTGTTGAGTTTTCAGGATGATTTTTACCTAATGTTTTTGTAGTGATACCCAAAGCTTTTTCATAGAGTTCCAATGCTTTTTGATACTCTGCAACAATACTATATATCCCAGCAATATTATTATAGAGTATAGCTGTCTCGGGATGACACTCTCCTAGTAGAGACTCTCTTATGCTCAAAGATTTTTTATAAAACTTTAGAGCCTCATCAAATTTTTCACAAGACTCATAAACAAATGCCAAACTGTTATAACATATAGCCGTGTCAAGGTGATTCTCTCCAAAAAAATCTAGACTTAGCTCCAATGCCCTTTTATGCATCACAAAACTTCTAGGATACCTACCCAGAGAAGCATAGAGTCCACCTATGTTATTATAGTTATTAATCACAATCGAGCTATCCTCTCTATCAACACGCATCATCTTTCTAAAAAGTAGAAGAGCATTTTTGTAGTCCACATAGGTCAAGTGAAAAAAGTACCCAATATTGTTTATAGATTCACTCTCATACTCTTCATTTACTAAAACGGCAGTCAAATCATCAGCGATAGAGTACTCTTGGGCTACAAACTCAAAATATCTTGAAAGTTCATACTCATTATCCTCTTGCACACCCACAAAAAACTCAACATTCAAAAGAACATGATAAAGCCCCTCCCTATCCCCAATCTCAAACAACTGAAAAGGCAACTCCCTAACTCTCTGATTATCAATCTCATTACCCTCAAAATAATCAGCTATCCTCCTCCTCTCCACATCAATCAACTCATCACAACTCAAATACCTCTTCTCCACAGCCTCCAAAATAAACCCATGAAAAAACCCATACAACCCACCCCTATCAATCAAATGCTCCTCAACAGCCAAAAACAGAGGAGAAAACTCCAACCGAGTAAGCTTCTCTGTCGAGTTCTGATTAATAATCTCCATCAAATTATCTTCACTAAGCCCATCCCTAGAGACATAAAGCAAAGAAAGCACCTCTCTAGCAAGGTTGTTTCTATAGTCTCTCTCCAACCTCTCAAATATCTTAGAAAACAACTCCACAACATCTTTAGTATTCAGATAACTCTCTATATCATCTTGCAAATTCTCAAAACTACCAAGAAGCCGTATCTCATCCAAAAGTGTTTTCAAAAAGAGTGTATTGTCGGTTTGTGGGTGTGCTACTATCTGCTCTTTGGTTTTGTTGTTTAAAGTTTTTCCATAACCTTTTAGATAGTTTGTGATTAACGCTTTTTGCTCCTCTCTCTCCAACGCCTCTATCTTATGCTTATTATCTATCTCATAATCATCTCGTATGGAAGTAAATATCAATTTTACACTCTCTAACTTGTCAGGCAGATACAAAAAAAGCTTCTCTTTCAGCTCATATTCAATCTGATTGTACCCATCAAAGATAATAATGGTTGGTCTCTTAACTCTATGTAACCAAAGAGCAAACTCATCCATTATCTTTTGAGGTTCACTCGGCAGTTCATCAGGCAGGTCAAACTGCTCTTTTATCTCCAACATCACACGCCTCAACGACTGATGCAAATCACTACTAAGCTCTCCTGCTCCACCGATATAGTGTTCTATCACAAAAGAGTCGTTATGCTCTTTGAAGCTCTCAAAATAGTTAGCAATCAATGCCGATTTACCATAACCAGACTCTCCATAGAGCAGTAGTCTATCTTGGTCACTTTCGATAAACTCACTCAGTATCACTTCATTTTTTACATGAGGGATATAGACTTTTTGTCTTGATTTTGCAAAGATTTGATGAGTAGCTCTTAGTCTCTCTACTTCACTTAGTTTCTCATCTTCTGGGTAGAGTTCATCTAGGGCTTTTTTGAAAGAGGCGATGGTTTTTTCTCTAAACTCATCACCATCTTTGTAGTTTGTGACATATAGACTCTCATCTGTTTTAGACTGCTCTATCAGATGATTTTTAAGGTCAATCAGTTTTGTATCATCATCTACTTGACTCTCTTTGAGATAAAAAAATGCTCGGTTATGCTTGTTGTCTCTCTCTAATGCAGATATTATCTCTATCTCCGTAATACTCACATCGGTGTGCTGTTTTATCCAAGCGTATTTTTCATCTTCCAAAACAGCTCTATCAACATCATCAATCCACTCACTCCACCCATAACGATTTGCCAACATCCCCAAAAAAAAGATGGGAGAATCGGCACATCGTTCTATTTCATCAAGACAAATCTTGACAATCTGCCCACTCTCTGCCTGTTCTTTGGTGACTCCTGTTCGCAAATCTATCTCTGTAACCTCTACAGCTCTGCTTTTGGCTATTTTTTTGAGTTCAAGGAATGTGTCTTTTAGTAGGATTTCTCGCTCTTCATCCATATCTTGAAATGTTGAGGAGATGAAGATTTTTAGGTGGCGTGAGTTTGGCATGAGTTCCCCTTTTGTTTTCTATAATAATCATAGCATAACCTCCAAATATTAACATGAATTACGCTAAACTGTTGGCTCAAATCAACTTGTAAGGAGCCAAAAAATGGACAAACAAGAGATACTTTTAGAGCAACATCACTGTAAGACGACTACAGACCAACAAATTTTATCTAGCTATACTATTGGGACTGTTTACCATTGCAGGTTTTTTAAACAAAAATGGAGTAGCAGGTATTTTAAATGAACAGATAATCTTGATACTCATATCTGTAATAGGAATAATTTTGAGTATTAATTTACTATTTTACAACCTATCCCTCAAATCAGGTTCAACATCAGGTACATTGGCAAGTATATCCAAAGCATGACTCCTAGAACCTCTCAAGGCTCGTTTCTCCAAATAGTTAAGTGTCTTAAGCGTAGCTATCTTCTCTGCTAGAGCATTAATAATAAACTGGTTGATAGAGACATTACCTTTGAGTAGCTCTATATCACTTCTGTAATAGTCAGGTATTCTTAGTGCAAAATTCATTGTATCTCTCCTATTTGTGTTAGATACTCTTTGGGAGTGAGAATCTCTATATCAAAACTCTCTTTGACTCCCTCAAAGTCTTTTGGATTAAAGGTGATGATTGCTTCTACATTGGCATTGACAGCAACTTCCAAAACCATATCATCATTTTTATCTTTTAAGAAGGGTCTCCACAAAAAGTGAATCTTCTGTTGATATGAGATTAAGCATATATCATCAATAAAACTTAATACATCATCTTTTGTAAGCTTGTTAAACAGTTTTATATTTTTCTCTCTTGTCAATACATCTTCAAACTCTGTAACCAATGTATTGGAGACAACGCTATATTTTTTTCTCTGCTGAAACAACCAAACCATCAATCTATGTGATGCACCTTTTTTTGATAAAAGTGCTGACA
>NZ_JAACKB010000357.1 GCF_010892395.1 Sulfurovum sp. bin170 | reverse complement strand
TATTTTGTTATTTTTTTATCATCATCACTAACAACAGATAGTGTAAAATTATCCTCATCACTACTTATCTTCTCTAACTTAACCTCATACTCTATAAGGTCATGAGCAAACTTATTTAGTAGACCAGATTTCAGTCTATAGTCAACTTTTTTATTATATATAGAGGTTAGAGTTTTGGCTTTTCCATCAAAGATATTATTGATTTTAGCTAACTCTTTTTTATTCTCTTTTATTATATCTCTCTTCTCTTTTAGTATCTTCTTATATTTTGCTGTTATCTTAGAGTAGTTGGCATTTTCACTAGATAGTTGTAATATATGAGCATCAATCAAATAGGACTGCACCAGATAAAATATTGGTACACCCAGTGCAAGAAGTGATGATAGAGTAGCACTGATAATAAATTGACCACTTGCTCTTTTGCTAAAAACAGGTGGTCTTGGTACTGTGGTAAGATTCATCACCTTTCTTGGATTTTGGATATAGTCTAGTCCAGATTGAACCATCATATATTGGAATTGGTCAACATACCACTCATCATTTTTCATACCAAAGTTAAAATCCAAGTTAAATGTAGGAATTCCCAGATAGTTATATCCATAATCACCAAGACCTATGATAGGACTTTTGATAGAGCCTAAAAATAGTTTCTGTATCACATCTATACCATAAGCTCTTTTTGTATAGATAATAATATCATTTATCTGTAAAAATATCTCCCCAAACATCTTCATTAAATTCTGCTGATAGTCAGAGTCTGTGGCTTTTAGACCTTCTGATTCCAATATCTCAAAAAACTCTTTTTTATCAACTTTTTCACCAATCATTGCACAATATTTTTCATATATCTGAGTGAGTGAATACTCCAAAGATTTAGAGTATAAAAACTCTCCATTTTTATATATCGTAACAAAAGCATCATCCATTGTAAAGTATATATAACAATGTGACTCGCTACTATCTAAGGTCTCACTTGTATAGAGTGTTTTATAGAGAAGAGGTGCAGGAATGAGAAGGTCGATATAGCTTGTCTTCTCTAGTACATAGGCGGTGTTTTCCTCAATGACTTCAGGTTCAGTAATAAAGAGATTATATACTCCACTACTCTCATCACTGTCCGCCTTTTGATGACTTATAGTATACTCTTTTTCAGGGTCAAGACCCAACTCATCATACGCTTTCATATAGAGCATATCATCAAGTTCAGCCTCATCCACACCATATCCAATATCAAATGACGCGATTATCATATCTCTGTTTCTAATATATGAAATTACAAAATTTTTGTTATCTAGTGATAGTTTCTCTATAGGTTTTAGAACCTGTTCTCTATATTCATAGTCTGTATGAGTGTAGGGATCAACTGTAATAATTTTTTTAAATTTTTTTATTCTAGGGTCTATAATTTCTGTTGACATAATTGTTTAATTTACCATCCCTTATAATCTTATTAATAGTTATTATATTAATAATGATATTAATTGTGGCTTGTAAGATTAGTTTAAGGAGATATATTCTTAAAAAAGTATATTAAGTTTAACATCTAGTGTTAGATTAGAATATTTTTTAAGAAATTGTAGTGATAGAGTTAAATTGAGTTAAAAAATGTACCCCTGCTCCTCCAAACTACCTCTGCTTTTGCTCCAACCTTTCTTTACAGAGACATGTAAATCTAGGTAAATTTTTTTCTGTGAAAAGAGTTCAAGTTGTTTTCTAGCAAGTCGTCCCACGCGTTTTATCCCCTCACCTTTGTTTCCCACAATAATGCCCTTTTGGGTCTCTTTTTCCACTACTATAGTAGCATAAACTCTGTCCATAAGGTCACCTTCATCTATCTTCTCAATAGTCACATCAGACTCATAAGGTATCTCATCAGATAGATTCTCAAACACCGATTCACGGATAAGCTCTTTGTATATATCACGAATATTATCTGTAGTCATTATATCCGTATCAAAGAGTGCTGGTGACTCTGGTAGATACTTTACCACCTCATCCAAAAGTGCCTTTTTGCCAACTTTTTTGTTAACAGAAAATGGAATAATAGCCTCAAACCTATCCTGATACCTCTGATACTGTCCAAGTTTTTCTAGTATCTTCTCTTGTCGTACATGGTCTATTTTGGTCAGTATAATTATATGTTTTGCCCGTTTCGACTCATTTAGAGCCAAAAACTTCTCATACTCATCAAGCTTATCAGTCACAGGAGCCAAAAATAGAATCAAATCACTATCGCCCATAGCTTTTAGTGCCTCTTCTAGCATAAACTCATTAATCAATCGCTCTTTTCTATGAATCCCTGGAGTATCCACAAAAATTAACTGATGCTCACCATGCATCACAATAATATTCATCCGTTTTCTAGTAGCCTGTGCTTTTTTTGATACCATTGCAAGTTTTTCACCTATTAGGTGATTGAGTAGTGTAGATTTCCCCGAGTTTGGTCGCCCAACAACAGCTATAAATCCTGATTTTGTCATCTCTTTTCTCTTTTTAAAAATTTTTCGTAGTATAACTAATAAACTATTAACTTTAGTGTCACAAATATAATTACTCGTCCCCATCCATCCTTAGTGGGGATGCATACGAGAATCGCTCGTTCCCATCCGTCCTCGGTGGGAGACGCATAACGAGAGTCACAAACTGTTTAAAAACTCCATAATGCTCATATACACTCCCACGCAGGAGCGATGGGAGCGAGTTCAAAATGGCTATAAGTTGGTCGATATGATAACCCACTATTTTTTATGATATAATCAGAAAAAAGGAGTCTGCAAATGTCAAGAAAACTGGTAAGTTTTGACTGGGCGATGAAGAAGATTTTGCGTCAAAAAGCAAACTTTGGAATCTTGGAAGGGTTTTTAACAGAACTTCTAAAATTTGATGTAAAGATTCAAGAAATTTTGGAGAGTGAAGCCAACCAAGAGACGGAAGATGACAAATTTAATAGAGTTGATTTGTTAACAAAAAATGAGAGTGGTGAGTTGATTCTGATTGAGGTACAACACAGCAGTCAAATCGACTATTTCAACCGAATGCTTTATGGTTCTTCTAAATTGATTACAGAATATATCAAAAAAGGTGATGGTTATGTCGAGGTCAAAAAGGTCTATTCTGTCAATATTGTCTATTTTGAGTTGGGTCAAGGTAGAGACTATATCTATCATGGGAGAACTGAATTTAGGGGGTTTCATGATAATGAAGAGATACTGGATCCATCACAAAATCAAAAAAACAAATTCCTAATAGATAGAGTCTATGAAATTTACCCAGAGTATTTTGTTATTCGTGTTGATAAATTTAATGATATTGCAAAAAATAGCTTGGATGAGTGGATATATTTTCTCAAAAATGAGGAGATAAAAGATAAGTTCAAAGCTAAAGGGCTAGATGAAGCCAAAGAGACTTTGAATGTGATGAAACTTGGGGACAGAGCAAGAGCAGTCTATGAGAGAAGAGAACAGAATAGGATGTATAAGGCTTCTCTTCTATATACGGCAAAAGTTGAGGGGGAAGAGATAGGTGAGAAGAGAGGAAAAAAAGAGGGAAGAGAAGAGGGAAAAAAAGAAGAGAAGATTGAGATAGCCAAAACATCTCTAAAGCAAAATATAGATATAGATACCATCGCTTTGATTACAGGTTTGAGCGTTGAAGAGATTGAAAAATTAAAGGAAGATGGATAGGAGAGGATGCGACGAGGTGGTGCGAGTAAAGTTATCACAAATACGGCTATCTATCTCTTTGTATAATAAGTCTAAATATGGTATCATATTAAAACCGATAGGAGTTAACATGCAGATAATTAATGATATAAGACCTATAACATATCTCAAAAATCGAGCATCTGATGTGCTAAAACAGATAAATGAGACACGAAGACCTATGATTATTACACAAAATGGTGAACCTAAAGCTGTTCTACAAGACCCCAAGAGCTATCAAGATATGAAAAATGCTATTACTATGCTAAAATTACTCTCTTTTGCAGAACAGGATATAAGAAACGGTAATCTATTGGACGAAGAGGATGTGTTTGCTTCAGTTGATGAGTTATTAAAATAGATGTGTAAAATTTATAAATTGAAATGGACTAAGAGTGCCAAAGATGACCTTTTGAGTATAGTTGAGTATATCAAAAAAGATAGCCCCATTGTTGCGAAAGATGTCTATAAAAAGATTCGAGAAAAAGCTAAATCATCCAACTTCTTTCCACTAAAAGGGAGAGTGGTGCCTGAGCTTCAAAGGGAGGGGATAACAATTTATAGAGAAGTTATCGCCACTCCTTGGAGAATAATCTACAAGGTTGGAGACGATACAGTCTATATTATGATGATAATAGACTCTAGGCAAAATTTTGAGGGGATACTTCTACACAAGTTGTTGAAGCTTTAGCTATTTATCGATAAGAGGGGTCAAATCACAAATATAATCATATTAATACTAATTTAGTTAAAATTAATAAAATTTTAGATAAATTTAAATATAAGTTAAGAATATGGAGTGAGAGGGATAGATAATGAATCCATTTAACAGAGTAGAGTTTATAGGTAGAGTTAAAGAGCTAGAGACTATTGAACGCTATCTTCAGGGTAGTGAAGAGAAGAAGTTAATAGCAGTAAGAGGTATTGGTGGGATTGGTAAGACCAGACTACTAGAGGAGGTCTATAGCAAATTTGGAATTCTCTATAAGATTTGTAAGATTATAGATTTTGACAATAACTATTTTCAGATTCAAGGGAGCATCATTACTCATATTGCAAAAGAGCTTATGGATGGTGAGAATTTTATTAACTTTTTTAGACTCAAAAAGGATTATGAGAAGTTCCAAAAAGAGTTGGATATTAGTGATTTGACTCTAAAAGAGCATAACAAGACGCTAAATAGAGTCTTTGTGGAGGAGTTTAATCGGTTTACGAAAAATCAGCGGGTAACTATCGTTTTTGATACGCTAGATAAGCTAGACCTAAAGGCTATCCCATATCTCAAAAATCTTTTTGAGCAGTTTGAGAACATACTGTTTTTGATAGCTGGGAGGAGTGAGAATCTTGACAGATTAATTAATATATTGCCAAAAGAGTCTATCTCTCAACTGAAACTAAAAAAATTCAATGAGTATGAGATAAAATCTTATATCAAAAAAAAGAGAATCAATAGTAGCATCTGTGTTAAACCTCAAACAGAGGAGAAAATCGCGATATTGAGTCGTGGAAAACCTATTTTGATAGATTTGGCGATTGATAGAATAGGTATCGAAGAGTCTATAGAGTGGCTAGATAGCTATAGTGTGGATGATATTCTGTTTGCCAATAGACACGAAAAAGAGAGCCTAGAGAAGAGGTTTGAAGATGGATTAATCTCTGATATTATTAGGGCTGAAAATAGGATAGATGAGTATATTTTGCTCCTATCGCTTGTTAAACAGGCTAGTAGATTGGAGATAGAGAAGATATTGGATTTGGAGAGAGATGAGAGGGATAGTCTCTTTGAGTACTCCAAAAACTCTGTACTATTTAAAAATATAGACAACAGTGAAGTGGGGCTACATGATGAGATTTCAAGACTCTTAGAACTCCATATACAAAGAGAGGGAACTTTTCCAAAGAGAGAGCGATTCATAGACAGAAGTATATATGTTTTGGAGAGGGAACTTGAAGAGGACTCTTATAGTTTGAGCCAAAAAGCCTTTATTAAACAGCGATTGTTGAGATTGAAGCTTCATCGAGATGTTGAGATGGGGACAGAGTATTTTATAGAGATATTTGAAGAGGAGTTTAATATTGGTCTGCTGTTTAAATATATTAAACCTCTAATCGGTATTATAGAGAGCTATATCGACCAAATTAACTCCAGAGAGCTAAAGAGTAGTGTTATTATACATATTGCACACTACCATATCAAAGATGGTAAATATGATAAGACCTATCAGTTAATGAGCAGAGAGTATAGTACCGATTTGAGTGCTGAGAGCAGAGTCAATCTGATTATCTCTTTGGTAAATGCCAAGATTAGAATTGGTAAGTTTGAGGAGGCGATAGAGGCATCCAAAAGGGCAATCGCCATTAGCAAAGAGGAGAAAAACACTCATTTGGAGGCAAAATCACTCAATATGTTAGGTTGGGCATATAGATGTAATGGAAAATTATCAAGAGCTATTACCCACTATCTACAGGCAAATCAGTTGGTTGAGGGGTATCATGAGGATAGAGAGTCTCAGATATTAAAAGGGTGGATACACAACAACTTGGCATTTGCTTATGCTCAAAAAGGGATTATCAAATCAGCCACCAAACTAGCCAAAGTGGCTCAAAAGATATGGGAGAAGTTGGAGTTCAAGATAGGTTTGGGTGCGTTGTATGAGGTCTATGGGGAGATACATCTCAAATATGGATACTACCAAGAGGCTATCACATATTATAATAAGGCGATAGATATTTTTATCCAAAAAGGTGATAAAGATTTCTCAAAAAGAGCATTTGTTGAGAGGGCTACAGCAAATATCCACGCAAATAGGCTAGATGATGCAAAAGAGGATTTGGAGTATGCTGTTGATATATATATAGATGTTAGTTCACTTGATGTCCGTTTGGAGTTTGAGAAGGGTTATATCGCTACTATTGAAGATAGATTTGAGGATGCAAAAGAGCATATAGCCAAGGCGATAAAGATTCATGAGTTCCATCCAAATCCTGAATATATGCTCTTTTCAATCTATCTACAACTTCTTATTTTGATAGAAACTAAATCGTTTGATAATGAAGATAAGATAAAAGAGGAGTATGAGAAGTTTAAAAGAGAGTATCCTGACTCAAACTACTATCTTATTGAAGCGATTATCTCCAAAAAATTGGGTGATATACTACTACTCAAAGGGGCTGTAGTAGAGACTCTGTTGGAGTACTATATGGAGTCATTTTTGAACTTCAAAAAACATGGAGAGAGTGAACCCTATAGCATCTATAGTCAATTGGTAGATTTGGATAGAATATTTCAACAAAATAGTATCTCATCGGATAGAATTAGAGATATAGGCAGTGGGCTTTGTAGATATTGGGAAGAGAATAGGATAGGTGAAATGTATCCAGAGACTCTGCATATATTATCATTTTGGAGAGATGGAAAGGTAGAGGGTGACTAAAATGAAAACTCCACTTTTGGATGAACTAGGAACCGATGGCTTTAGCCTCGCACTGTTCGTGACTAAAGTCTCCGATTCCAAGATAGAGAGTGTAGATGATATTGTAAGACAGTGTGATGCTTGTATGGACAATGTCTTTGGAAAAATTGACAGATTAACAGCATGGATTCACCTAACAGATAGCTGTAATCTACGATGTAGCTACTGCTTTTTGCCTCATGAGCCTAAATCACTATCTATCGGTATGGGGAAAAAGATTATAGATTCATTGGTTAGAACAGCCAAAGATAATGGGATAAAAAAACTAAAACTCAAATACGCAGGTGGAGAACCCCTGCAAAACTTCAACACACTAAAAGCTCTACATCAATATGCAATAGATTCAGATATAGAGATAATAGCTTCACTTTTAACAAATGGTACTATGCTCAATCAAGAGGTGTTAGAGTGGATAAAAAATAGTGGAGTACAATTGGTAATCTCCTTGGATAGTATCAGTGGGTCACAAAGAGTATATAAGAATGGAGAAGAGTCCTCAACTCTGGTCATGAAAAATATTGAGTCAGCTATTGCTAATGGAGTCAAACCATCTATCACCATAACTATACAGAGTGAAACTGTAGATGGACTTCCTGAACTTTTAGAGTGGATTTTAGAAAAAGAGCTACAGTTCTCTATCAACTTCTATAAGGGAAAAGAGCCAATAGATACGCAAAAAATCATAGATGGTATGCTAAAAGCTTTTAAAATCATAGAGAAAAATCCCCCAAAACAGTCACTACTAAACTCTCTACTAGATATGACAAATCTAGCCGAACCTCATCTGCGAAGCTGTAGCGTCGGGCAGAACTATATAATATTTGATACCGATGGAAACATTTCTCAATGTCCAATGACCATGAACCAACCTGTATCTGATGTTAATTCAGACTCTATTTTAGCAGATATACAAAATAGCTCTAATAGTCTAAAAAATCCTAGTGTGGATGAGATAGATGAGTGCAAAGAGTGTCAGTGGAGATATTGGTGTGGTGGGGGGTGTGCGGTTGTTAATAGCTTTTGTAGTGGAAAGTCTCCATATTGTGAGGTTTATAAGAGACTATTTCCAGAGGTTTTGAGGCTTGGGAACCCAATTAAGAGTTTTTAAGATATTATACATCGTACCTCAGGAGAGGATGCGACGAGGTGGAGCGAGTTATATAGTGATGAAGACTGGACAGTTATTCCTTATTTTAAGAGATGTAATACTTTTATCAAATCAATTGTTTTATCAAAATTAATTTCTTTTAGACGAAACTTATCTTTAATTTTCTGCTGATTATGAAATTCCATAATATTATTAATAGTCAACTCTGAGAACTTCATCATATCAATTTCTCTTAGTTTGTTTACTATTTCTAAAAGTACATCATCTTTACCTAAGCTATTTAATAATTTTACTAAAACATGAAAGTTAGTTGATGGATTATCTTTTTCAGGGTTATGTGTATTTCCATAAGAAGCTAATAGTGTTTCTGCATTTCTAATAGCATTCTTTTGTAGAGATTCTAATTCATTATAAATCTTTTTAGTATTTTCTTCAGACTTCATAGTTTTTTCAGTTAAGTTTTTAAACTTGTTAAAATTACGCTTTTTTAAATTTTCAATTACTACTTTAGGAATTTCATCTCTGATAATAGCTGTGTCTCTATAATTAAAATGAAGAAGATACCATAATTCAAATGAATCATTTATATATGCGACTTCTATATGATATTTTTTTATTTTACTCTTTGCATTATTGAATGCTTTTTCAAAGTCCTCTTTTGTATGTCCATTTTTCTTATAACCCTGTTTCTTTTCTGTTTTTGCTTTTTTCTTGATAATTTCAACATCTCTATCAATTACTATCCATTTATGCTCAAAATTACTATATTTCTTTTTATTCTCATCTTCATATTTTTTTAAATCAGTTAAAACACCAAAAGGATTTGTATGTTTATGTTGAGCAATCACAAAAGAATCTTGAGTAATAATTTTAGTTTTAATTAATAGTGAAACTATTTGTCGTAAATAGGTGGGCGAAGAAGCTTCATCTTCACATGAAATAATAATATCAGGAATAGTTCTTCTATTATTCGTATCTCTTTTAAAATCTATTGGTCGAAGTTCAGTTTCAGTATTATCTATTCGATTTTTAGCTTTTCGTCGTCCCATATTTAAATATCTTCAAACCTAAAATCATTAAGATAAGGAACAGCTCCATATTTCCCTTGAATATAATACTTTTCAAAATCTTCTTCTTTTCTTACATTCTTAAATTCAGCTAATGAATATAAATTTGTTGCTCCATATAAATCTTTTTCAGTCAACCAAATTTGATCTCGTCTAAAAATAGAGTGATGCAATAAATTTGTATCATGAGTTGCAAAAATCAACTGAGCATTTTTAGAATTAACCTCTTTATTATGGAACAGCTTGATAAGATGTTTAGTTAACATTGGATGTAGACTAGCATCTAATTCATCAATAATTAATATCTTTCCTTCTTTTAATGTATTTAAAATAGGAGCTGAGATTTTAAAGAATTTTTGTGTTCCTTTTGACTCTTCTTTATTTAATTCAAAAGTAGTAATTCCAATTTCATTATTATTTTCATCATATTTCTTATGATGCGTTTTCAAAGATATATCTTTAATATTTCCATCTTTAAGCATCCATTGTTTTAACTCTTCAGGTAAAAGCATTTTTTCAATAGCATCTTTAGAAACATCTTCTTTTACTACAGTTAAGTTTTCAATACCTATATCCGCTGTTTTCACTAAATTTATAAGATTCTGTTTTGATACATGATTATCCATCTGTTCCATAGCATAATCAATATATTGGTCATGATCTACTCCATCAATCAAGTTTAATCTTTTAAACCATTTCAAAATACTTTGAGATACTTCTCCACCAGCAGAATCACATTTCCAAATAAAGAGTTGATTCTTTATTTTTTTTAATTGTAATCCTGATTTTTTTAATTGTAACCCTTCTTGAAATTTTTTTTCATTAACATAAAGATCTTTATCTATATCCCTATAAAATAATTTGGCTTCTTTACCTTTTTCATCAGCAAATAGCCATTCAGAATAAACTGTTGTATTATCAATTTCAAAGCCATATCTATATTTTATTTCATCAATAAAAAATACAATTTCAAAACTGCTTGAACTATCTTCAGTTTCACTATTTAACTTAAAAGGATAATGGGGTAATTTATCAGTGGACTGAATAGTCTTAT